>JAOQAO010000098.1 GCA_025963485.1 Bacteroidota bacterium
TCCATTTCCGTATAGGTTTCACCCTTCTCGAATACTGCCTGGTCCACATATACCGACTTAGGGTATTGCTCGATGAGAGAGTTGAGCGCGTTGATCTTTTCACTGTTTCTGCTCATCAGGCCTAAGACGATGGCCTTTTGATATAGCGCATATTCCGTGCCCTCCCATTTATTATCGATGACTTTCTCGTATGAGATCAGCGCATTAGGATAGTCCTTGGTGATAAAGAAGCACTCCGCCAGCCTCATGGTCAGGTCAGGCATGAACGCATGGACACCTTTCTTGTCCTTTGTTTCCGAAGCTTTTTCGACCGCAAACCTGAAATGTGATTTCGCTGCGCGAAAATCCTTTTTCTTGAAATAACAATAGCCGATATTATATTCAGACCTGAACTCCGATACATCCAGTTTCTCCTCCATATAGGGTTTCATCGCCCTGTTGAAAAGCTGGTAGTTTTCCAGCGCCTTTTCGAATTCAAGCATCTGGTAGTATGACTCACCACGCAAATAAGTGGCCAATGCCGCAAACTCCTGTATGGATGGAAATTTTAATGATTTATCGCAAAGGTCTATGGCGTCCGCATATTTCTTGTCGTTGAAGATCTCTACAGCTCTGTAATAAGTAACGCGCTGATAAGCTTCCTTCATGACAGGGCTCATCTCTTTCAGCGACTCCATTATTTTGTATGCCTTTTCATAATTCTTCGTCTTGATCAGCACGCTTGCCAGTATCTCGTTTGCTTCATCCGCATATCGGCCAGTTGAGTTGTCTTGCAGGTATGTTTCCAGGGCTGTGATGGCATCGGAACTATAGTTTAGTTCAAAGGAAAGTTTGGCATACTGGAATAGGGATGTCTGCTTCAGCTCATTGTCAAAATTCATCGTGCTTGCAGATTGAAAGGCGCTGCGTGCTTTATCCTTTTGATTGAGGTGCAGGTAGCAATCGGCCAGTGCATAGGTGGAGTTCTGCCCCATCTTTTCATTGAGCAGGTTGAGCTGGACCAGATTGGTGACCGCTTTCTCATACTGCCCCAGGTGATATTGGCTAAAGCCTAGCTCATAGATATCCTCTTTACGTACTTTCTGATTCTTTGCTACAAAATCTTCCAATATCGGAAGCGCATCAGTGTAATTAGACAGCTGGAAGTAAGATTCACCCAACAGATGTTTCATTTCATCCTGATACATGACATCAGAGCGCTCTATATTTTGTTTGACGTAAGTGATCGTGTGCTCATATTCTTTATTGAGGAAATAGATTTGCGCGAGGTAATAAGGTATCACAGTAGCATACATCTTGGAATCCTCTATAGCTTTAAAGCTTTTCAGTGCCTCATGGTAGTTCTTCTGATAGAAGCAGATAAAGGCATAGTAATAATTGGCCGGGTAGAAATACTTTCCCTTGTCATCCTTGATCTCCTGGAATAAAGGCTTGGCCTCTTCAAACTTCTTTTTGATAAAATAGCTGTACGCAAGGTCAAATTTGTATTCTATCACCTGAGTGGGAGAGAGGTCGTCGGTATTGACCTTGGCAAACCAGATCGATGCATCAGCGTACCTTTTGTTTTGAAAGTAATATTTGCCAAGATAAAAATAGACCAGCCTCCGCTTGTCTGTCTCATGGTACTTTTTGAAATAGTCATTGAGCAGCACTTCCGCATCTTTATCATTGGCCTCAGCGGCTGATGCCGCTATATAGAACTCCAGATTCTGCATCATGACCTGATGCGTATTGTCATTCGTCTGGCGCGTGACCTTGTATATCTCTTCAAATCGCTGGCGGGCTGAGAGGTAGTTTTTTTCATTGAATAGCTCCAGCCCGTCCTGATAGGCTTTTTGCGGGTCACTATAGACCATTGTCCGCTGGGCTATGACCTGTGTGCAGGTGGCAAAAAAGAGGAATGAAATAAGCAGTCTTTGGCGCATGGACGATTTGGCAGTACTGTTTCTATTGTTTGGATTGGTCAAACAAAGGCAGCACCAGGTACATTTATTCCATACAAATTTAACTTTAAGGATTAAGCGTGAAGCTATTAAAAATGCTTTTCTATCAACAAACCGCATTGGTTGTCTAATTTAAAAAACGGGATTTCCCCATTATTAGTATATCCCGCTTGTTTCGCGGGGAGATGCCCGGTATTATTTGACTACAGATATTCGCCATGTTTCAGTTTCGCTCCCTGCTCCGATATGCAGAAGGTAAAGCCCCGATGGGATATCCGCCAGATCGATTTCTATATGCTGCTCCCCTGACTCTGAGTCCATTTCACCACTACGCAGCAATTGCCCTTCATAGTTCCAAAGGCTAAATGATACAGCAGAGCTTTCGGCCAGGTGAAATTCCATAGTTACCTTGTCATTAGCAGGATTAGGGTAGGCGCGCAACCTGCTGAGCATATTCACACGCAGCATTGGATCTATCGGTCCCGGTGGGGCGCCTCCGGTGTTTGTAGATTTGGATTTGACCTCTACCCGATAGTCTCGCGTAGGACTGATATCCGCAGCAGTGGCGGAATATACACGATAGTAAAATGTCCCCGCAGGATGGTTTGCCAGGAAGATAACCTCGCTGGTCGTATCGCTGTGGTATGATCCGGTCACATACGAGCCATTGACATAAAGCTCAAGATTAAAATTGGCCGGCAACTCCGATAATGTGAAAGTGATATTAGCTGGAGTCGTGGTAGTATATTTAAACCAGTCCACATCCGATGAACATATTTTGCCATACTTAGCCATTCCATTGGCAAGCACGGTGGCCGCCGTGGAGCTATTGTTGCTCTCATTGACATCGTAGCAGGTGGTTTGAGTGGCAAATGATCCGGTAGTAGAATATCCCGAAGATGCTCCGGCACTGCAATTTGTCTTCACCCGGTACTGATAAGCCGAAGAAGCTGTCAGCCATGACAGCCGATAAGTAGTGGCCGAAGTGGTCGCCACATTCCAGGTAGAGGAGGACGTAGCCTTCCAGTCTACCTCGTATGACACTGCTCCGAAGATCGCCGTCCACGTCAAGGTGGCCGTGCTGGTGGAAATATTTGCGGCCGAAACAGTTGGAGCTGTACAACCATTCGAGATCGTGGTGAAGTTGCTACCCGCAGTATATGGAGAGGGATCGGTCGATGTACAGTTGACTTTGACCTGCCATTCATACGTCACACCCGGACTGAGGCCTGTCAGCGATAGAGTATTAAATGAATCAATGTAATCGGTCCATGTGGACGTACCTACCTGCCTGACCTCCACAGTATAGGTCGTAAACCAGGAAGCCGCAGTCCAGCCCAACGTAGCCGTCGTACCACTTACATTTGAAGCAGTCAGTCCGGTAGGAGAGGGGCATGGATTGATCAGATTGAAATAGGTGACCCAGTTCCAATTGATGCCCGGGTCAGTATGCGTCTGATTAGGATAGTGCTGATGCCCCTTTATTTTATAAGCTGCTGATAGCACATTGATACCAGTGGAGGATGGACCGCTATAGCAGGTATGAGGATCGATGCTTCGTCTGGTGCATATGTTGCGCACCAGCGCAGCAGAGGATAGATACATGACAGCAGTGTACCAGCCGGTTTGCGCCACGTATCCTTCATGCTCGATACCGATTGTATAGGAATTCTCAGTGCCGACGTGCCACGCCCGATTGGCCTCCAGCACCATCTGTGTGATCTGCCCGTCCGAGGAGCGGATCAGATAATGCGCCGATACTTGTGATGCCGTATCCTGAAACCACGATATAGACCCGGCATAGCTACCCTCTGTCGTATGGATCGTGATGGCTGATATAGCTGTGGTCCCACGGGAATTGTAATTTGGACTCGTCACCCACAGCGCCGATGGGTAGTCTGGTGTAGATTGCGTCGAAGCCGGAGCAGGATTATTTCCCGTACCGGATGATCGGAAGCTTTTACGATTGCCTGATATATGGCTGCCTGATATAGTTACCGTCTTTGCACTTAGTATCTCATAATTGTTTTTGGTAAACCAATAACCAGACCGGAGTTTTTTGACTGGAGCGATATTGATCGCACCGGCATATATACCTTTTTTGAGATTGGCAAATACTTCATAGGCGATGAGTTGATTGGCATATTCATTCACCGTATTGTTATGAGGGATCTCTGATACTGCTTCTATTGCCTTTTCCGCTTTTTTGATGTCCCCGTTTACATGATACATTACACATGCATCGTTGAGATATTTAGCCAAAGCGCTTATCTGCAGAACCGGATCAGCCTTGTATTGCGCTGGAGTGATACCGCTATTATTACAAATGTCGATCAGCGTATTTCTGAAGATACCATGTCCATCCTCTACACTGGCGAATAGACCATATCTCGCAGGACCATGATAATCGCTCATAGCAGGATCGGAATTGAGGTTTTGAAACTTCGATGCGGAGAAAGCCATTGCCTCCAGCAGGCCTTTAGGAATAGCGGGATATTGCACATAGGCATCATCAAAAGCCTCTTTCAGCTCATTGCTTTGCGCAAATGATCCGGAGTAAGTAAGAGACAAAATAGCGAACAGGTAAAGGCTTTTTCTCATGCTCCACCTTTTGGGTTTAGGTGAAGATAAGGCTTTTTTATTGTTGTATATCTAACTTGAATTTTAACAGGTTAGAGCTTGTATGAAAGCCCCCTTTGGGGGTTTGGGGGCCGCGTATTGCCTATTTGCTACGCGCTTTAAATGACCACGTCACGCGGAATTTTGCAACGACTTCACCATTATTATTTCTGCCGGTCGAGGTGCATACATATGTACGGCCTTCACCTGTAGTGACGCATTCTTCTATGGTCTGTTGCATGGGTCCGCCATCCTCGCAGGTAAATACAGTCAGGCCCGTTGCTTTTTTGACGAATTCGCCTTCCACATTGGTCACGAGCATCGAGATAGATGGCTTTGCATTGTGCGTGTGCATCATCGCTATCATACCGCTGCTCATCTCCGCTGCCATCGACAGTACCGCGAAATAGGTGGACCTGAAAGGGTTCTGATTTAGCCATTTGAAAGGCACAGAAATGGAACACTTATCCGGAGTAAATTCCTTCACCCTCAGTCCGGCGAGGAAGCCCATCGGCAGGCTTTTCAGCAGGAACATATTGAACAGGAATTTGCTATTGACGAGCCCCCTGTATTTTTCTGACTCAGTCGCGTTATTGCTTCTGAATGCTTCTATCGAATGAACTGACATATGTATTGTTTTTTATGAAGGTCATTTATTGATTTAGATGCGGCTCGTAGGCTTTGATGCGTTCGCGTAGATAGTCTGGTATAGATACAGATGCTTTGGTTTTGTAGTCATACATCACCAGTGTGGACGATCCGCGCGACATCAGGATTTTTTTGCCCTCATATTCATTGACGATGAGGTACTGTACTTCAAAGCTCTTATTGCCCAGCTTGCTCGCGCGTACATATATGTATGCAGGGTCAAGATAGAGGATCGGGCGTATATAGTCGATCTGGTTGCTCGCCAGTATCACGCCGTCTATCTTCCAGTCCCACTGACACGACTCATTAAAGTAATATCCACGCGATTCTTCAAAATAGGTGAGGTACACAGCATTGTTTACATGCCCTATCTCATCGAGGTCGCTCCATCTTTTGGCGATCTTCATGCGGAAGCGGAACTGCTTCAGTATGTCTTCTGTATTTTCCATACGGCTAAAATACGATAGTAATCACAATACAAAAGGAATGGCAGGGTAATTCTATTGTATATGTTTTCATCGACTTGTGTTTGGTACTTCATCGACTCTGGTTTGGTTTTCATCTAACTACGTTCGGCAAAATGATGGCAGTTTGCTTTCTTTTTCGCAGATTTGGAGCACATGAGCGACGACAGGATATATGAATATATAGTGGTGGGCACAGGGCTCTCGGGAGCGCAGGCGGTCGAGACCTTGCTCGATGCAGGTCGCGAGGTGCTTCTGCTCGATGTCGG
>JAOQAO010000118.1 GCA_025963485.1 Bacteroidota bacterium
TGTCCAGCGATCCAGCTGTGCATATGTAAGTGAGGTGTCGCCGAATATCAAAGCCTCCTTAGAGGGGCGCATAGCGGCAGATGCCCTGAATAGCTCTGCCAGAGTCTCCTCCCGAAGTAAGTCCGGACGCACAGGCCCGAGTATTATACTCATATATCTTCTCCCCGATTTGCCCCTCCAAACCTCCCGCAGCGGGAGGCTTAATGCCATGCGACCAATATCTGCCGCAGGCTACTCCCGACGTTATGCCGGGAGAAAATCCTCAGATAAAGCCCTTTCGTTTAGAAAGGATTTCGGAGGGGTTAGTTTAATTATAACAATAATAATTTTTTTTGTCCAAAACAATGCATTGATTTATTGACAGATAGACCTCACCCATCTGCCTCCGGCATCTTCCCTCTCCCAAGGAGAGGGAAGAACCCAGCAATCAAGGTAGTCTGTTATCAGTTAAGTAAACAAATGAATACCTTAGGCAGTCACTATCACAAATCTGAAGCCAAATGTCTGTAAAGATCTTTTTTTGCAAATGCGATGAGCCGTGGGATGAAGCCCGGGTTTCTGTGGCATTGGCAAAACTCCCCGCAGGCATCAGGGAGAAGATAGCCAGGTACAAGGATCCGGCTGACCGCCAGAGCAGGATACAGGGAAAGCTTTTGCTCATGAAAATGATCGAAGACTTCAGGCTGGACCTCTCTCTTGATAATCTGGAGTATACCGAGTTTAATAAGCCTTATTTGGGCCGGGACTTTGATTTCAGCATATCGCATTGCGAAAACCTCGTGGTATGTGCCGGTGCACTCTGCGCAAAAATCGGCATCGATATAGAACCCGTCAGGGAGATAGATATAAATGACTATCGCCAGGAGCTAACAACCGGCGAATGGTACCTCATCAATCACAGCAAAGATGCATCCAGGGCTTTCCTGCAAACGTGGACTAAGAAAGAAGCCCTCCTCAAGGCCACGGGCCGGGGGATCGATATGGATATGAGCTATATCGATGTCAGCAACAATGTGATCACCGTTCACAAGGAACACTTTTCTTTATTCCCTGTGACATACGACGAGAGCTTCGTTGCCCACATTGCACTCTGTATAGACTACAACAAAATGCGTGCTGCAAACGTCCGTTTTGAAATGACAACCGAGGCTTTTGATGATATCAAATAGCCGGTAGGTATTTCATAAAAAATGTTAGGTCAGATATGATAAAGATCATGGATAGCTGTGGAACGAAGGAATAACAGGCATGATGAATGAAATAGGAGCAAATACCTCACTGGCGGTGTTTGGTTTTCGGCTATTTTGACGCAACTTTGGGGGATAATTCTAGTTTACATTATATGACCAAATTTATAAGGTTTGCGATATGCTTCCTGTTTGCCGCAGGCATGACTGCATACATAGTGGGATGCAACGTTGCCGATAGCAAAGTAATGCTCGATGTAGCTGCTAAACCGTTTGAGCTTTTGTCGCAATATCATTTTTTCAAAGGGACGATGCATGACCTGAAGCCTAATGACAGGATCACCCCTTATGACCTCAATAGCCCTCTATTCTCCGACTATGCGCATAAGGCGCGGTTCGTGTATATGCCCGATGGCAAGGTAACTGAATACCAGGAAGACAAAGTGCTGCAACTGCCGGTCGGTGCCTGCCTGATCAAGAACTTCTACTACCCGGCAGACTTCCGCAAGCCTGACGAGAATAAGCGTATCATGGAGACAAGACTGCTCGTGCATCGCCCTGATGGCTGGGAAGGTGTGGAATATATCTGGAATGATGAACAGACAGATGCACACCTCGAGGTAGCAGGAGACATCAAAAAAGTGAGTTGGATACACAATGACGGATCAAAGAAGGAAGCCGACTATATCATACCGAGCAAGAACCAATGCAAAAGCTGCCACTGGCTGAACGGCGCTATCACGCCAATAGGCCCTAAAGTGCGCAACCTGAATAAGGATTTCACCTATGGCGATGGCAAAAACAATCAACTCGCGCAATGGACGAAGATCGGCATACTGAAAGGAACATCTGATATCAAGACGGCTGCGTATGAAGTAAACTACAATGATGAGCATGCAGACCTGAATGATCGTGCGCGTGCCTACCTGGACGCCAACTGCGCTCACTGCCACAATCCCGGCGGTCCAGCCTATACATCAGGCCTATACCTCAACTATGATATGAAAGACATGGAGCATATCGGTGTGTGCAAAACACCAGTATCCGCCGGGCGCGGCACCGGCAATTTCCTCGTGGATATAGTGCCGGGAGATCCGGCTCATTCCATCATGCCATTCCGTATGGCATCTACCGATGCGGGTATCAAGATGCCTGAACTCGGCCGCTCTATGGTACATCAGGAGGGTGTAGACCTGATCACAAAGTGGATCGCGTCTCTACCGGGTGGACCTTGCAAACCGAACTAACAGCCGGCCACAAGTCCCCAGAGAAGAATCTTCAATAGCCTGATACAAGACTCAGAGTATCCGTCTTTACAAGAAACTATCCAGAGCTAACACATAGCTCTCAAGGCCAAAGCCGCTGATGATACCCTTGCATACAGGCGATATGAGTGAGGTGTGGCGAAATTCTTCTCTCGCAAAAACATTGGTGATATGCACCTCGACCACCGGTGTTTTGACCGCTGCGATAGCATCCCTAAGGGCCACTGAGGTGTGCGTGTAGCCGCCTGCATTGAGTATAATGCCGTGATACGTAAATCCTACCTCCTGTATCTTGTCTATGAGTTCGCCTTCTATGTTTGACTGATAGTAGCTGAGCTGTATCTCATCAGAATATACTTCGCGGATATCATCAAAGAATTCACTGAAACTAATATCGCCGTAAACATCTGGCTCACGCTTGCCGAGCAGGTTGAGGTTGGGGCCATTTATGATGATGATCTTTTTCATGAGCTGGTATTTAGTAGTTAGTATTCAGTATTTAGACAATATAAATACAGTGTGAATATAACAGACAATTTTAAGAGAAATAAAGGTGTAAAATTGTAGTATGTCATGGGTATCGTATATCAAGGGCTTTAAGTCTTATCTGCAACTGGAGAAGTCGCTGTCGGGTAACTCGGTGGAGGCCTATCTCAGGGATGTGGAGAAGTTCGTGAGGTATATGGACATGAGGGAACTAAAACTCAATGTGGACGAGGTGACGCTCGCGCACCTGGAGGATTTTATCAAATGGATCAATGAGATCGGCATGGATGCGCACTCGCAGGCACGGATCATATCGGGTATCAGGGCTTTCTATAAATACCTGCTAATGGAAGATGTGCTGAGCCTCAATCCCACGGAGCTACTGCTCACACCTAGATTGTCACGCAAGCTACCTGATACGCTCTCCATAGAAGAAATCAACGGGCTGATAGAGACACTGGACCAAAGCACTCCGGAGGGTGTCAGAAATAAAGCCATGCTCGAAACACTCTATGGCTGCGGCCTGCGGGTGAGTGAACTGGTGAATCTGAAAATATCCGACATGTTTCTCGACGTGGAGTTTATCAAGGTGATAGGCAAGGGCAATAAGGAGCGGCTGATACCGATCGGCTCAGAGGCGATCAAATACATCAGGCTCTACCAGGATAATATCCGCGTGCATATCACTCCTAAGAAGGGAGAAGAGGATATCCTTTTCCTCAATAAAAGAGGCAGCAGGTTATCGCGTGTGATGGTGTTTTATATAATCAAGGCTTGTGCAGCATCGATGGGACTAAAAAAAACGATCAGTCCGCATACATTCCGGCACTCCTTTGCCACACACCTGATAGAGGGTGGTGCGGACCTGCGGGCCATACAGGAGATGCTCGGTCATGCGTCAATTACTACGACAGAGATATACACTCACCTGGACAGGGATTTTCTGCGGAGTACCATTATGCAGTTTCATCCGAGATACAAATGATTTCGGATTGCGGATGTTTGATTTCGGATTTAAATACAACCTTAGTCTAGTATCATCCGTTTTTGTGCCATGCTACCTCCATTTTTAAGAATGATGGAATAGACCCCTTTGGATAAAAATGAAAGGTCGAGTGGTATATGTGATCTATCCTGCGATAGAGGTAAAACCTGTTGCACGCAGACGCGTCCAACCTGATCGACGACGCTCACCGTTGAAGTTGTGACTAAGTTTGACTGGACATTGAGTGTAAATAGACCGTGATTAGGATTAGGTGATATGGTAAAGATCACATCCTGATCCGTCTCATGAATACCCGGACATGGTTGGACATGTACGTATATAGAATCTGAGAAGGACTGACAACCTCCTTGCGGACGAGATACCTTTATTTGATACCACGCACTCCCACCTGCCCGATAAGTGGCAGAGTTAGCGCCCGTGATCGCACCTCCAAATGCATAATACCACTGATAAGTCAGGGAGTCGCCAGCCAATGCTGTGAGCTCGGCATAATCGCAATGACTACTATCCACAGAGAGGATATGGGCTACAGGTGCGCAAGATGAGGTATCAGTAATGTGATAAATGTTGCCATTGCCGCGACCGGCTATGTACAGTTCGTAATCATCGTCCTCTCCAAAGGTACTGTACTGATATTGCAAGTGAGATGGGAAAGTATCTATCGAAAAACTACCGGGTCCCGTCTGCCGGGCACTCCAGAACCGGCCGCTGCAAAAGTCAGTGAAAAAATACCGGCCAAACATCCTGCTGAATTTCGTGCCCCGGTAAACATACCCTCCGGTGACAGAGCAGCCATTTGCTGCGTTATGTTTGTACTCATAAACCGGCCATGTAAAACCCGCGCCGGCACAGCCTGTAGTGTCATAGAGATGCGTACCCTCATAGCAGCGCCAGCCGTAATTCTCGCCGCCAGTCGATAGTGCGGGTTGGAAGTTGACCTCCTCCATACTATCCTGGCCTACGTCTGCTATCCAGATATCGGCAGTGAGTCTGTCCAGCGCACATCTCCATGGATTGCGCAAACCATATGCCCATATTTCCGGTTTGGTATTGGGCTGACTGACGAAAGGATTGGATGGGGGAATAGTGTATGTGGTATCCGGATCGCTCACGTCAAACCGGAGCATTTTGGCCAGAAAAACATTTTTGTTTTGACCATTGCCAAAGGGATCGCCGGCATTGCCACCGTCGCCCTGGGTGTCGTAGAGATAACCATCACGGCCGAACATAAGCGTAGCTCCGTTGTGATTGGTAAAAGGCTGCGGGAAAGTCAGCAGGACACGTTCGCTGGAGGCATCGGCCTGATCGGAGTCTGTGGCGCTGACCTTGAAGCGGGATATGACTGTAGAGCCAGTGCCGGAGCCGGTGATATAGTTGACATAAAAGAAACTATCCTGTTTGTAATGCGGACTAAAGGCAAGAGAGAGCAGACCTTGCTCATTGCCACCCGCGAGTACGCGGGAGGATATATCAAGAAATGGCGTGGGGTTTATATTCCCATGCTTGTCCATTATCTTTATCCGGCCATGCTGCTCTACTATGAATATCCGTGCGTCCCCGCAGTTCCTGATATCTATCGGGCTATCGAGACCGGCAGCTATCTGTACGAGGGCGAGTTGGGGCTTTTGGCAGAAGGCCATAATAACTATGAAAAGAAGACTGCAGAGTAGAAATATTCGCTTCATAATATTGAAATTTAGGGTTTAATCATTTTAAAGTTACATCTATTTATCTCAAAAAACCGGGGCTTGATATATCAGCAAAGAATGGGCCATTCCGCTTTAATTTTATATTTGCTCCATATGAAACGACTAATCCCCTTTGCGCTGATCTGCGGGCTGATCCTTGTAGCGTGCCTTCCTCATGTACCGGTTACCGATTCACTAAACAGGTCATGGAAACTCGAAGAAGCGCGTAATGAAGAATATATACAAAACCGTACGGATAAGAACTCGATATTGCTGGATAGCATTTGCAAAAGATTTGCCTCCGGGTACCTGAGCCTGTATGGTGACAACCGGTATACCTTTATCGGGAAATATGTGAGCAGTATAGGATGGTGGAGGTATGACAAAACAAACGAGACGATCGTCCTCGATAGTTTCGTCAATAGTATACCGGCCACATTCCGGCTGAAAGGCCATGCGGAAAAGTGGATGGTATTGATCCCCACCGCCTTTGGTACAGAGCAACTGGAAAGTGCCGATATTATGCTGATGTTTGAGTATGATCCTCATTTTGAATCCGACGGTGCAGACCTGATCTCAAACGAGCATAATGAATGGCGCATGCGGCCATCGCGCCGCGAGAGCCGCGCCGAAATAAGGACACGGGTGAAAAAACATGTCGACTTCCTGGTGGACTACTACCTGATGGCAGAAAAGAAAAGCAGGACCTATTTCGAACCTATGTATATGCAAACAGCAGTGCGGTTCTGCCGCGATGGTGTGGGTGTGGAGAGTGAAGCTCATCTTACGCAGCCATGGATAAATTGCTTTTACGATAGGGATGATGCGCT
>JAOQAO010000130.1 GCA_025963485.1 Bacteroidota bacterium
CTGGAGTACACGTAGCGCTCAGGAGCATCTACTAGCCTCGCGGTCACAGGATTGTTATGTATATAATTTAGCTTTTGCTTTGTAAATTCCGGAGTGGTCAACTCTACAGGATAATTCTCCTGTTGCCAGAATTGAAACGCTTCGTTATTACTATTGTTCTTTCCGGCAGATTCAAACAGCCATAGCATCCAGTTCCTCCTGCTCTCCGGTATCTCCCTGATCGCTTTCTTTATTTCATTAGACGTGAACTTCTTGAAATCCCGCATGATATCGGACAAGGAGTAGGGGCCGATACGTGAGATGATAAGATGAATATGATTGGGCATGATCACCCATGCGTGCAACTGTAGTCCTTTATTTTTGATACAGTGATCCAGGCTGTTTACTACAATGTCGCAGTAGTGATATCGGGTAAAGGCATCTACCCACTGTACGACAGGTGTGGTCGTGAAATAGGTGCCGTCCGGATTGTCAAATGCATATGCAAAGCTCATGTACTAATATAAAGTTTATTGTAGAAATTTAATGGAGGCTCACGAAGTCAGAGACTTCGTTTTATTGGGAGTTCCAAGTTGTGCTGCGCAACACTTGGAACAACTGGGGGCCGTCTTCGCGAATTACATACCCATTTTAAACAGGTTGATCCGCTGATGCTCGGGTGTGCTTAGTGTTACGTTTGACTTTCCATTGGCAGCTTCGATTTCTTTGATGCCGGTAGCTTGCAGTTTTTCGATCTTCTCTTTCATGTCCCTGGCAAAGTAGGTGATGGCCGGCTGAGTGAAATGAGTGGTCTGATGAAGGCCCACTATCGCCAGGCCATCAGAAAGGATCGCCAGGGGGTATGGTGATGTAAACCGGGATATAACGACAAGCCCCAATTTCTCCCAAAACGAGATCGACGCGTCAAGATCGACCACCGGATGTGCGAACTCACCAAACACGCCACAGATTTTATTTTCATATTTATCCGGATTCATATAGTCCTGCTTTGGCATTTGGAGCAAGGTGGCTCCTGCAGGTTGCGTAAATCCATCGACATGTGTCAGCAACGTGACAATGTGCCCATCGGGAGATTGCATCTGGTAACGCTTTATCATTTTGTCAGGACCAGGCATTTCTTTGAGTGCTACCCCTGCATCTTTCAATCCGGAGACCACCCGGTCGATCTCAGTGGAGTAATAGGTGAGGGCGATATATGGATTGCTATCATGGCGCAGCATGATCAGCAAAGCTCCATCGGTGACCTGGATCCATGAAACAGGAAAAGGTGAGCGAAGAAACTCCCGGAAACCTAACTGCTGATAAAAACTTAGGGATTGTCCTAAGTCAGGCGATGTGATAGCGATGGCGGTCACATTGCCCAACTTTCGAATGGGGAGATTGATCTTCATGATTTAGGATATTGCTTTTTGCGGAATAGTTTACGATCCGAATATCGCCGAAAAAAGTAGGTTCTTTTTATAAAAAGCTCTTGTTAAGTTTCTCAGCACAAATCGAACTCTGTCTGTGGTGGAATTTTCAGAATTTTAGAATTAGCAGCCATTGTCTGAACTGTGATTTCTTTGATTGGTGTGATTTATATGATCAACAGCCAATGCAGGGTATATGTCGTCTTCTTATTTTTAAAGCTCACGGAAATGTGAGGTTTTATTGTTTTAATGCCCTCCGGTTTTTGCCGGAGGGCATTTTTATTTTGAGGAGATGTGGAAATATGTGCTGCGCCTTAAGGGTAGTTTGAGCAACAAAGCGTTTTCATGCATGACTAAATAAGTGACCTTATCGGAACTCTGGAGCTCGTATTTATGCCATAATGCCTTTGTAAATAAAGCAGTTATAACTAATCAAAAGAGCAGCTCGCAATTTCTCAGATCCGACATCGGCTTTTATTATATGCTTTAAAGTATAGATTTGAAAAGTTATTTAATTCAAGGGCAGCCTGTCAGCCTATTATGTCAGGAGGCGGATTCTGAAAAGCCGGAATAGAGTAGGAAAACCCAAAACCTTTAAGTCATGAAAAAATTTATTACTACTGCCCTGCTGGGCTTCGTCGTTTTATCGACTGCATCTGCACAAAAGCTGGATAAGTTTGGCGCAGATATGGGCAAAAAAAGTGTGATGGGAAAAGAGATACGCATACCGTATAACTCTTTGACCTCTTACTACGGATTTATAAAGCCGGGTGCCGCACCTGATGAGACCCGCAGCGGGAAGAAATATTACTACCTCTATATCTGGATACCGGCAGTGGCCCCCGAGCTCGGTATCCGCATGGTTTCGCCGGCGCCGGATGGCATGTCTCCAACCGCTAAGGACTTCGTCAGCGCTGACTATACGGCCAATGCGTCAGATAAGAAAAGCTTCTTTGATACCTGGGTATCGCTGGAGAAAGCAGAAGGTGTCCTGACCTCTGCCGATATAGCCAAAGGAAAGGGAGCTAAATGGAATTCATTCGGTCAAAATGATGACTCGGGAGAGCTGCCGGCTCAGCCATCAGGTAGCAAGTATAACAGCCTGATGCGTATCACCAGCGAACCAAGCAATCCCCTGAAGGCGCTGACAGTGGGATTGTATCGTATAGGATTCACTACCTACAAGACTGGCGAGGTGCAGGGCAGCTTCGTGGCACAGATAGGCGCACCTGTAGACCTGCCGGGTGTAGCGGTAGCCTCTACCGTAGATGACCTGGCTAAGGCTGTCAAGAAGTAAAAAAAAATTTGGTGAACTATAAGGAGATGCCCCTATGTTGGGGCATCTCTATTTGGTATAGTTTTTATCCCTCTATCGGCGACAAAAAATTATTCTTCACGAATTAATATGATCTGGTTTTGCGAAGTCGTTAAGGGGTCAGAGCTTGCCATCGGATTCCGACACCCAGATCATGGCTTCGGACTCTTCTGTCATGAGGAAAAACTTGTAGTCTCCGGGCACGACCAGATTAGCCATTTGGGTCATATTCCTGACCAGGTGAGAATTTGAGACAAGTGCCACACGGTTAAATTTAGTGAGGTTTTTCAACCCCAATACGGCATCCTTCATCCAAGCCCCGGCGGTGAAGTTGGATAGATCGGTATTGATGACCAGGAGCAGATTGACAGATGAGAATAATTCTGTAACCCGCTGTACTGCCGGGAGTATCAGGTTGTCGTAATCTTCTTTGGTCACCTCTCCCGTGAATGTAAAGCCTACTGTATGCCCCGCTAATCCGTTTATCTGCGTTACCATTTTGTATGTTTTAGATGGGAGGTAAATCAAAGGACATGCCAGTCAGAAGAGCCTCTTGTAGCATTGGCTATTGTCATTTTATTGTAGTATTTCATTTGAAGTGTATCCTCTACGCATAAATAGCCGTAGCTTTGGAATTCAAAATCACTCACCATGAAAACTAAACTACTCTCCGCCGCGCTTATCTTCATATGCAGTACTGCCAATAATGGCCTCCACGCGAGGAATAACAACACACCGCCACAGCACATATCATACAAAACGGAAACGAACGACTGTAATGTGCCTACATCGCAGGTTTACCTGGATATAAATAATGTAAGAACGACGCTCCTCGATGCAGGTGACATGTGGTTCAACAACACTACGAGCAGTGCGGGATATGAAGTGCCCAAAGGTGACCACACCACGGGTAATTCTTTTCCAAACGCCATCTTCGCAGGGGCGATCTGGATATCCGGGCTCGATGCTGGCAATAATCTGAAGATAGCTGCGGAGACCTATCGCACCAATGGGATCGATTATTTCTCCGGTCCTCTGGATAACGCGGGCAACACGGCTCTGGCCAGTTGCAATCAATGGGACCAGCACTTCCCGGTGTGGGCATCTCAGATCAATGGCGTGATCTCTGCTTATGCTGCTCAGGGTAATACAGGCACACTGCCCCTTTCTTCTATTTCGGATAGTATAAAGTTCTGGCCTGGCAAGGGTAATCCCTATCTGGCCGCATTGGGCTATGATATGTCAGGAGTATTGGCGCCGTTCTATGATGCCGATGGGGATGGTATATATGATCCTGCACATGGAGACTATCCTACTATCAGGCAGGGGGGCATTAATGTGTCGGCGTTTGCAAGTACCTGTGGGGGGCATCTTGACAGCGCAGCTTTTGCTAATAGCTCGGCTTTTGCCGATCAAATGATATTCTGGGTTACAAATGACAAGGGCAATGTCCACGCAGGTACATCGGGCGGTGCGCCGATAGGAGTGCAGATCAACTCATTGGCTTTTGCCTTTCAAACAGGTGATGCTATTAATGATATGACATTCTACAGGCATCAGATCATCAATAAATCCGGCGCCGTGTTAAATCGCACTTACATATCACAGTTTACAGATGTAGATCTCGGTTGTCCCAATAATGATGCTATAGGATGTGATACATCACGCAATATGGCATTCGTATATAATGGTATCCCTCAAAATGCCTCCAATACTCCAGGCCATAGTTATGTATGTGACCAGGGCGCATATTGTAATAGTGGTACCGTTGGTTATGGATGTGACCTTCCTGTATTAGGTATTGTAATGGCAGAAACACCGAGAGATACAGGTGGATTGGGCGAAATGAAAGGCATGACTTCTTTCTGCTCCTATACTAACTCCAATGCTCCGACCGGTGATCCTGCTACAGATGTTCAATTTCGCAACTATCAAACGGGTCGCTGGAAGGATGGTACACCTATCACCTATGGTGGTAATGGTTTTCAGAATTCCGTCACATCTACTGCCTATATGTACCCTGGCGACCCGGCTATAGCTACGCAGTGGTCAGAGTGCAATCCGCAGATCGGAGCGCCTATATATGCTGGTGACAGGCGGATGTTGCAGACCACGGGACCTTTTACATTCATGCCCTGTGCATCCCAGTATTTGAGCCTTGTTATTACTTTCGTAAGGCCTGTCAATACTAATTGCCCCGGATTTTCTACCATTGGGCCTACAGCAGATGTAGCGCAGGATGCTTTCAATAGTGGTTTCCGCCTCGCTGGCCATACTGCGGTAAATGCTCTTGACGCAGATCAGATCAGGATCTTCCCTAATCCGGTTTCGTCCGATCTGTTATTTGAAGTCGGTAGCGGGAGGCAAATAGATAATGTAGCGGTATATGATATGACTGGTCGCATAGTGATGTCGCAGTCAGGTAGTGTCAAATCTGTAGACATGTCATCACTGGCTGATGCAGTATATATAGTAAAGGCCCGTGCTGGCAGGAAGGAAAGTACGCTGAAGGTAGTGAAGAGATAAGCACAACGCTTATTTCTTTACTGTGGCTTTGGGTGCAGGTTTGGCAGGGGCTTTGCCAGCGGGTTTTGCTGGTGCCTTGGCTGGAGCCTTAGCGGGTGCGCTACCATCATTGAGGTATTTTTTCTGCTTCAGGAGATTTTTGAGATCGCTTATATGCTCATTGATCTGTTTGTTGCAGTATAAGGCGAGCGTTTTGAATTCCTCGTGGAAATTCTCGCAACTGATGAGCGCCTCCAGCGTACCCACCTCCTCGCATGGCTTGCCGCCGCTGAAATTGTATAGCGGAACTTGTTTATAGCTGGAGGGGTTGTAATGGAAATAACGGATGTTTGAGATGGACACAGAGGTCTGGCCGGTTTCTACTTTGACCCCGATATCGTATTTGATATATAGAAGTTTGATGGAGTTGCCGGTCGTGTAGTATCTGATTATACCCAGGCCCTGCAGTTTGCCGCCAGCGGGATCCTGCATCTGCATCGGACGGTGATTGTCAAACTGATCTTCGGCGTCGACTTTGTTTTTGTTCTTCTTCTTTGTGATCATAGTATCCAAAGGAACGATAGCGTTTTTATGCGTGAATTTATTTGCGTCGCCAAACCACGACATAACACTGATATAAACGTCATCAGCGTTGACCTTGGGGTTTAGTTTGAATGTTTGATGATACACCACCACATGATTGATGGAATCATAAGGGAATTTAGCCTGTGCGTATACGTTGAAAGTGGCTATCAGGGCTATGGTCAGGATGGTAAATTGCTTCATATGGGTTGAGCTGGAGAGGCAATGTACTAAATTTTATATAATAGATTTTCATATAGCAGAAAGAGAAGCGGCAGGCCGCAATTCATCTGATATTCATTTCCTTATTACATAGGCAATTATCCGTTGTCTTATGGAATTTATCCATGATCAGCACCTATTATAGGCAGGGCAATAAAAAGGCTGTTCTGTCGTAATAAAAGCAATCAACCCACCGTCTATGAAAAAATATATCCCCCACTTTGCCGTTAGCCTTATGCTTATCGCAGTTTTGAGCCTATTCCTCAATGCGGCTGCCAGCCGTAGCAATCACACACATGGATTGTCACTGCTCACGGCGGACATGACACCAGCCTTGCTGGTCAAACTCCTCCCCGGTGATACGGCCTCTGTACCTCTTGGGATCAATGATGCCGATATCGATATCAAAGTGACCGGAAATATTGCTGTCACTACTATGACCTTAAATTTCTATAATGATCAAAACCGGAATCTGGAGGGGCAGTTTATCTTTCCGCTGGCGGAGGGCCAGACCATCCACTACTTCGCCATGGATGTGAATGGGGTAATGCATGAAGGCGCCATAGTAGAGAAGCAAAAGGGCAGAGAGGTATTTGAGTCAGTAGAGCGCCGGCGTGTCGATCCGGGCCTGCTGGAGTGGAGCAAGGGAAACAATTTTAGTGCCCGTGTTTTCCCGATACCGTCTAAGGGCTACAAGAAGATCGTCGTGGCATTCCAGCAAGAGCTGCAGGCTACGGATAAGGCCTTTGTATACAACCTGCCACTGGGTTTCAAAACACGCGTGAAGCACTTTGGGATAAAGGCTGCTGTGAGCGGTGATGCTGCGCAGCCCGTACCGATGGATGACAATGCGTATATGCTATCATTTACGAAACCCGCTGTCAACTGGCAGGCTCAGGTAGAATACAAGGACATCATCCCCGATCATGCTATACAGTTTCAAATACCGATAGAAACTAAAACAGCTCCGGTCTATATAGAGAAAGTGGCAGGTACCGCTAATAGTTATTATTTCTACGCGCTCGTACATGCCGATGTGAAAAGCAGCAAGAAGACCGGACCGCAAAAGCCAGGCATTATATGGGATGTCTCCGGCTCCGCTGCAGAAAGGGATAGGGATAAAGAACTCGATATCATCAGGCAATATCTCGGTCAGCTGAAGAATGTGCAAGTGCAGGTGATGACCTTTAGCACCGCTATAGAGAGCAAAAAGGATTTTAATATTTCGGGTGGTAATAGTGCAGATCTGATAGCGTACCTGAAAGGCTTTGAGCCGGATGGCGGGACACAACTCGGCTGCCTGGATCTTAGCGCTTCTGACAGGGATGAAATACTGCTTTTCAGCGATGGGGTGCACAATTTCGGAGAAAGGAATATCAAATTCCCGAAGTGCCCTGTGTATACTTTTAGCACAGGCAATGGTGCCGACTATGCTATGCTGCAATATATCAGCCGGAGTACAAATGGTAAATGCATAAATGCCGCTGCGCTTAAAACAGAAGAGATACTACCACAGCTGACGCAGACAGGATTCAACTTTATTTCTACCACTGCGCAAGGGACTGTCTCGCAAATTTATCCTTCTATCCCTACTCCGTGCAGCGGGTACTTCGGTGTATCTGGTATCGTGGAGGGTAAGAGCGGGACAGTAAAAGTCAACTTCGGGAATGGTAATACCATATCGCAAAGCATAGATGTCGATCTAAGCCAGGCGCAAGCAGAGGAAAAAACAATAGGCAGGATATGGGCGCAGAAGAAGATAGCGGAGCTCGAACTGCAGCCTGAGCAAAATGAACCGCAAATCACGGCATTGGGCAGGCAGTTCTCCATCATTACGAGGTATACTTCCCTGATAGTACTGGAGAGCCTGGCTGACTATGTGAAATACAAGATCACTCCACCCGATGAAAAGACCCGGAAGGAATATGACGCAGCCATCACAAAGGAGAGCAAGGAGACTGTCAAAACTACGCAGGAACATGCGGACAAGGTGGCTGAAGATTTCAAAAGGATAGTAAGCTGGTGGAATACCGACTATAAGCCAGTCTACCAGAAAGTATATAAAGACACCATGATCAATGACACTTTGCGCATAGATAATTTGGGCCATCGCAGAGTGCTCAGAGGTGGGACCTGGAAAGACCTTGGCTATTATACAGGTGCAACATATACGGTCACGGTGTCCGATGCAAACGGGTCGACAGCTCCTTCAGAGAACATAACATCACTGGGGTATTTCGATTCGCAACAGCAAGAAAGCAGCAGTAGTGGAAGCGGAAATGGCCCTGCCATGAACCGGCCTACTATTCAATTTCTGGAAGTGGATGAAGTCAAAAGGGACAGGGAGACCTCAATGAGTATCAATGATGGCCATGAAGATGTACGAGAATATGCCGTAAGCGGACATCGCCGGGCTGGCAATACTGTATATGCTCCGTCCTTTGGTGGTAGTGGAACTTACAGCTATGCCTGGGGGGCGAAGGACCGGAAGAAAGAGGATGAGAAGGAGGGGCAAAGTGGATTTGATGAAGTAAAAGGAACGATGGCACTCAAAACCTGGGACTCAAAGGAGCCTTACATGAAGGAGCTCATAACAGCGCAAGGCGATGCATTGTACAAAAAATACATCGACCTGAAGAAGAAGTATAAGGACATGCCCTCTTTCTATATAGATGCGGCGGACTACCTTGAGAGAGCGAACCGGCATTCGGAAGCAGTTCGCGTCCTGTCCAATCTCGCGGAGATCAAACCTGATGACAGTCGCCTGATGCGCGTGATGGCACACAGGCTGGAGCAGTGGAAAGAAAATAAGCTGGCCTCCATAACATTTGAAGAAGTACTGAAAATGAAACCTGAGGAGCCGCAATCCTATCGTGACCTCGGGCTCGCATATGCAGAGAATAAGGAATACCAGAAAGCCACGGACATGTTGACCAAAGTAATAAATAGGAACTGGGACGAACGTTTCCCGGAGATAGAAGCGCTCGCAGCCTGTGAGATCAATTATCTGCTCGCGACATCCAAAACATCGGTTAAGCTCGATTCTCTGGACAAACGACTCGTGAAGGATATGCCCGTAGATATACGCGTGCTGATCGACTGGGATGCAGATAACTGCGACATTGATCTGTGGGTCACAGATCCAGCTGGTGAGAAATGCCTCTATAGCAATCCGCTCACCAAAGCCGGTGGCAGGATATCAAAGGACTTTACCCAGGGTTATGGCCCCGAGGAGTTTAAACTCAAAAAGGCACTTCCGGGCAAATACAAAGTAGAGGTACATTACTTCAACAATAGCCAGCTCACGCTGGCGGGGCCGACTACCATTCACGCGCAGATGTATACTAACTATGGCAAAGCCGGTGAACAGAGAAAGCAGATCACTCTCAGGCTGGCCTCGCAGAAGGATCAGGAATATGTGGGCGATTTTGAATTTACCAGATAGTAGTTTAGCCCGATCAGTATATTTGGATTTTATCTGCTATATTGATTTTCTAAACTTTACAACATGGAAAATTCAGCACTTGGCCCTTACTTTGCACTCCTCACGTCTGTATTCTTTAATGTCCTGACCAATGTCGGCTTCAACCTTTCTGCACTTAGCAAGGATAACCCTGTCAGGTTCTGGAGTTATTTTGCTGGTGCATTGGTATTTGGATTGATCAATTCCTATTTTTCTACAGTGGCGCTCAAGGATATGTCCCTGCAGGCATTTAGTGCCATATTTTTCTCGCTGACCGTGGTTGGCTTATTTATTTCTTCTTTGTTTTTCGGCGAGCACGTGACCAGCAAGGCGACGATAGGGATCGCACTGATCATAGGAGGAGTCATCATGGTATCTCTGGGTAATACAAGCAAAGCAATACAATGACAGATATTGCAAATGACTGGAAACCATTTTGCGATAAATGGCTTGGCTCTTGGACGGGCAACCGGCCAGCGCAATTGATGGCATTTTATACTGATGATGCTTTCTACTCTGATCCGGCATATCCTGCCGGTATCCGCGGACGGGAGCTTATGGTTCCCTACTTTGAGAAATTGCTCAGCCGCAATCCCGACTGGAAATGGGAGGCTGTGGAGATATTCAACACGGCGGGAGGCTTCACACTGAAATGGAAAGCGACCATACCTGTCAGGGACAAGGAACTGATCATATTGGGCCTGGATATAGTGGAAATGAAGGGCGAGCTGATCTCACGCAATGAGGTCTATTTTGACAGGGTCAAATGGCTTAAACTGATGGAGTAGCATAAAAGAGAGTTAAAGACTTATTGAGAGCAAGCCTTATGTATAAATTTATCTTTAGCAGGATCGCAGTTAGTCTGTTTTTTGCAGTGCTCCTTTTTGTCATTGTATTCAAGGCGATCTGCATACCTATCACCTTCGACGAAAGCGCAGCATCTATTTATTATCCCAAATTTTCAGTTGGTGAAATAATCAGGTACCCCTCCAGCTGGCCGAGCAATCATATCCTAAATACGCTCGCTATCAAGGCCTCAGAATCTATATGGGGAATCGAGCCGTGGAATGTCCGCTTGCCGAATATGATCTCATTTGTATTGTTTTTTGTGGTCATGTACCTGATCGCGCAACGGTATTTCAGCCGGTCCCCTTTACTTTTTTGCCTGCCATTTGCTGTGGTTCTGGGCAACCCCTTCCTGATCGATTTTTTCAGTATGGCCCGGGGATATGGTATTTCCAATATGTTCATGGTCTGTTCTGTATTTTGTATGTTGAGGCATACGGCCACCTACCGCCAGCGCTGGTATTTTGCAGCGATAATTTTTTCCATGCTCGCGGCCTATGCCAACTTCACTTTGCTGATATTTTGGGTCGCGGCAAATGGCCTTCTGGTCATGATCCAGATAGCCAGATGGCTCCGGCACGAGCGGACTCTTTTCGGTCTATTATTGGACATACTTTTTACCACGGTTCTGGCAGGAGGCTTTCTGGCCTTATGCTATACTCCTTTGTATAAGATGCAATCTACCAACCAGTTCATTTATTGGTCTAAGGTTGGATTTTTTCATGACACCCTGCTGGATCAGGTCAGGAATTTCCGGTATGGAGTTAAGTATTTTGGCATAGAAGATATTTGGCTGG
>JAOQAO010000171.1 GCA_025963485.1 Bacteroidota bacterium
TATTATTGCTTCTGCGTCGCCTCCAAACCTCCTAAAGGAGAGCTTTAATACATTGCGAAGGATTCATGTATTCTCTTGCCTTTTTTACTACTGAAGCATTGTTATTATTAGACAGAGGTTGCCCGCCTGAATAGATTGATGCCAGATTAGTCGGGCAGGCTTTCCGCAGGATTCTTCGAACGACTTTTATAATTTCTATTTTTTATGGGCGATCTCGGCTGAGCCGAGACGCAATGACGTGTAATTATTGTTTGATAATCAATGTTTCATTCTCGGTTTGCATGCGAAGTTTTTGCATATAAAGACCTGATTTTTAGTCTGTAGGTTCTTCCCTCTTCCTTTAGGAGAGGGAAGATGCCGAAGGCAGATGGGTGAGGCGACAACTGGCGTAAGCAAGGCTGTTCGAACACAAAATACTAGAATGAAACAGCCCTGCCTTCAGTAGGATTTGGATACTGAAAAAACTCTTCGGCTCTTCTATCTTTTCATTCCTTTCAAAGCATCTCGTTTATATTAAACAACATCATATTTGTTCGCATAGCGAAACTTCCCTATGTGTCATTGCGTAAAATATCTCAAAAACAAATTGAACCTTGTTAAATTACTGAAAACATGAGAAAGGTATTTGTAATATGCTGGCTGACGGCTCTCCTCTCGGGGATCTGCTACATGTTTTGGCACGAGGAGTGGAAATATAGCCTCCCTACCCCCGTTCCGCAAAACTATCTTACAGTAAACACAGGCGACCGTGTAGACGTCAGTAATAAATTGAAAGCCGAAAAGGGTAAACCTCTCTTTATACATTTTTTCAATCCTGATTGTCCCTGCTCCCGCTTCAATGTTCCTCATTTCAATTCCCTGGTCCGTAAATATGGCGATAAGGTCACCTTCGCCGTCGTCGTGATAAACAAAGACAAAGAGTATACTGAAAAGGAGATACAGGATAGATTTGACATCACAGTACCAGTGCTCTCCGATCAATCCATAGCTGCTTCATGCGGGGTATACTCCACACCTCAGGCTGCCCTGATCGATGGTGACCGTACCCTATACTATCGCGGCAACTATAACCGCAGCCGCTACTGCACAGATATGAAAAGCAACTTTGCTCAAATGGCCCTTGACTCATTATTAACTAATATTTCTAACCCGGTATTTAGCCAATATGCCCTCAAGGCATATGGATGTACATTACCTTATTGCACCCGATAACGTAACAAAATGATACTTTCCACCCCATCCCTTCAGGCAAACAGCGTAGAAGATTTCTACAGTCAGATAAAGAGGAAATCCGACAGATGGATCAACTTCTTCCTCTTTGGATTTTTCATCTTCGGTCTCATACTGGCACCTTTTTACGATACATGGTTCGTAGCCTTAGGGATCGGCGGCTTGTCTCTGACCGCCTACTATTCCACCATGCTATTGCTTCCCGATTCAGACTTATATCAATATGTGCTCAGTGCTGTATTTGGCATCTTCATGGCCCAGTATATTTATCAGATGCATGGCCTGTTTGAGATGCACTTTATTGCATTTATCGGTAGCGCTATGCTGATCACCTACCAGAAGTGGAAACTGCAAATACCGCTCGCGGTGGTGGTGGTCGTACATCACGCCGTATTTGCATACCTGCAGTACGTTGGCTATGAGAAAGTCTATTTCACACAGCTTGATTACATGAGTCTGCAGACTTTTATTATCCACGCTGTATTAGCTGTTGTTATCTTCTTCATATGCGGCTTGTGGGCACATCAGTTCAGGGTATTCAGCCGGGCACATAGCGAGCAGAGCTATGAGATAGGCAGGCTGCAGGAGGAGGAGCGCAAAAAGGACCAACTACTGAAAGCAGAAGCAGAGATAAAAGAACTGAATGGTTCTCTGGAAATAAAAGTAAAAGAGCGTACTGCCCAGCTGGAGACAGCCAATAGAGAATTAGAAGCGTTCAGTTATTCCGTATCGCATGACCTGCGCGCACCGCTCAGGGTCATCAATGGCTTTAGCAAAGTGATACTCAAAACTGAAGCAGATAAACTCAGCAAAAATGCCTATGAGAGCATGCACATCATTATGACTAATGCAGCACAGATGGGCCAGCTCATAGATGACCTGCTCAACTTCTCCAGGCTGGGCCGCGCGGCGCTGGTTATCAAACCCGTAGACATGAATGATATAGTGACCGCAGTCGTACATGAGATCAAGTCCGGCTATCAGGCCAGTCCACCGGAGATCCGCATACAGGACCTCTCCGGTGCTAAATGCGATCCGATGCTGATGAAACAGGTATGGACCAATCTCATCTCCAATGCAGTAAAATATTCGAGAAAAAAAGAGAACCCCATCATCGAAATAGGTATTACCCATCGCAATGGAAGCACCACCTATTTCGTGAAAGATAACGGTGCAGGCTTTGACATGCAGTTCTCTGATAAATTATTTGCGGTATTCCAGCGACTGCACAAGGTGACGGAATATGAAGGCACCGGAGTAGGACTGGCACTGGTACATCGCATCATCACTAAGCACCACGGCAAGATATGGGCCGATGCCAAGGTCGATGAAGGCGCTACATTTTATTTCACATTACCCAATTAACAAATCAAAATCTCAAAACAAACATCATGAACAATATAAACACAGTCGATATTCTGCTCGTAGAGGACAATCCCTATGAAGCAAAGCTCACGATGATGAGCCTCGAGGAGCAAAACCTGAGCAAGAACATCTTTCACGTAGATGATGGCGCCGAAGCTTTAGACTTCATCTTTTGCACCGGACAATATGCCGACCGAGGCCGGGACAACAATCCTAAAATGATCCTCCTCGACCTGAACATGCCAAAGATAGGCGGCCTGGAAGTATTGAGGCGTATCAAGTCTGATGATCGCACCAAGTCAATCCCTATAATAATATTGAGCTCATCCAAAGAAGATTCAGACCTCGTCACAAGCTATATGCTGGGAGTAAATAGCTATGTCGTCAAACCTGTTGAGTTTGATACCTTTACCAAAGCTATTTCAGATATCGGCTCCTACTGGATGCTGCTGAACGAGTCATCGGTGATGCTGCTATTAGCTAAATCAAACCTCCAGGCCTGATCTTTCAACAGTAAAATAAGAGGAATCATAGTCATCCTGCCTGATCTTGTCGTATAGGCGGGCGTCTGCTATTGTATCCCGTATTCAAAATTCTCTTTAGGCTGCAAGTCCTTATCCTAGCGTTGGTAAAGTTTGGGGTAGAGCCCTTTCACCGAAAAAATAATCCGATTCACCCTTTTCTTCCTTCTCTTTTACTCATACATTTTGTGCAGCACAATATTCACTTTGTGCTGCACCTCTCATTTCTTGTATAACGAAACATGGATTAGGTCGCCTCGTAACCATAGTCGTGACCCAATAATTTGTATTTCATTTTTCGTTAAGACCCAAGGCAATGAGAAAAATATTCGTGATCTGCTGGCTGACCCTCCTCCTCTCAGGGATATGCTATATATTTTGGCATCAGGAGTGGAAGTATAGCCTTCCCACTCCTGTCCCGCAAAACTATCATACTGTAAACACCGGCGACCATATAGATGTCAGTAATAAACTGAAAGCCGAAAAGAGTAAACCTCTCTTTATACATTTCTTCAATCCTGACTGTCCCTGCTCGCGCTTCAATGTTCCCCATTTCAATTCCCTAGTCCGTAAATATGGTGACAAGATCACCTTCATTGTGGTCGTCATAAACAAAGAAAAAGAGTATACCGAAAAAGAGGTACAGGATAGATTTGATATTACAGTGCCTGTGCTCTCCGATCAGTCTATTGCTGCTTCATGCGGTGTTTACTCCACACCTCAGGCAGCCCTGCTCGATGGCGATCGCATCTTATACTATCGAGGCAACTATAACCGCAGCCGCTATTGTACAGATATGAAAAGCAATTTTGCCCAAATGGCCGTAGATTCTTTATTAAATAATATTTCTAACCCAGCATTCAGCCAATACGCCCTCAAAGCATACGGCTGTCAGCTACCTAATTGCACCCGTTAAAATCCCAACCAAATGTTCAAAGCTCCATCCATACAAGCAAGCAACGTTGATGAATTCAACAGCGAGATCAAGAAAAGGTCCGACAGGGCCATCAATTTCTTCCTCATAGGGTTTTTCCTTTTCGGCCTGGTACTGGCTCCTTTTTACGATACCTGGATGGTCGCCATTGGCATCGGCGGTATGTCTCTGATCGCCTACTATTCGGCTAAAATGCTTTTACCTAAATCGTATCTTTACCAGTACATCCTGGGAGCCGTATTCGGCATATTTATGGCGCAGTATATCTATCAGATGCACGGCCTGTTTGAGATGCACTTCATCGCATTCATCGGTAGCGCCATGCTCATCACCTATCAGAAATGGAAATTGCAGATACCTTTAGCTATAGTAGTTGTCGTGCATCATGCTGCATTCGCCTACATGCAGTACGTCGGTTTTGAGAAAGTCTACTTCACACAGCTTGACTATATGAGCCTCCAGACTTTCATTATACACGCATTGCTGGCAGTGGTCATCTTCTGCATTTGCGGCTTGTGGGCATATCAGTTCAAAGCCTTTACACGGCTCTCTATCGCCCAGAGTTTCGAGATAGGCCGCCTGCAGGAGGAGGAGCGCAAAAAAGAGCAGCTGATGCAGGCAGAGGCAGAGATCAAAGTCCTGAACGACTCCCTCGAGGTCAAAGTCAAAGAACGGACATCGCAGCTGGAGACTGTAAACAAAGAACTGGAAGCATTTAGCTATTCCGTAGCCCATGATCTGCGCGCACCACTCAGGGTCATCAATGGCTTCAGCAAAATGATACTCAAAATGGAGGAAGCAAAGATCAGTAAAATATCTTCTGAAAATCTGCATATCATTATGAAGAATGCTGCTCAGATGGGGCAGCTCATAGATGACCTGCTCGACTTCTCCCGCCTGGGTCGGCAGTCGATAGATATCAAGGCCGTCGATATGAATGACATCGTCAATAATGTGATCAAGGAAATAAAAACTGATGAGCTGACCGTCACTCCCGAGATACATATACAGGACCTGTCTGGTCCCAAATGCGACCCTACGCTGATGAAGCTGGTCTGGACCAATCTCATCTCCAATGCAGTTAAATATTCCCGGAAGAAAGATAAGCCTTTGATCGAAATAGGTATCACCCATCGCAATGGCAGCACGACCTATTTCGTGAAAGACAACGGTGCAGGCTTTGATATGCAGTTCTCTGATAAGCTATTCGCCGTGTTTCAACGCCTGCACAAAGTGACCGAGTACGAAGGTACAGGAGTGGGACTGGCCCTGGCACAACGTATCATCGCCAAGCACCAAGGCCAGATATGGGCTGATGCCAAAGTCGACGAAGGAGCTACATTTTATTTCACATTGCCCAATAATTAAATCAAAATCCCCAATTATATATCATGGAAAATAACAACAACACCGTAGACATCCTGCTCGTAGAAGACAATCCATATGAAGCACGCCTCACACTCATGAGCCTCGAGGAGCAAAACCTTGGTAAAAATATCGTCCATGTCGATGATGGCGCCGAAGCACTGGACTTTATCTTTTGTAAGGGACAGTATGCCGACCGTGGCCCTGACAATAATCCCAAGATGATCCTGCTCGATCTCAATATGCCCAAAGTAGGTGGACTGGAGGTACTAAGACGCATCAAAGCCGATGACCGTACCAAATCGATCCCGATCGTGATACTCAGTTCATCGAAAGAAGACTCAGACCTCGTCACCAGCTACATGCTCGGTGTGAATAGCTACGTGGTCAAACCGGTCGAGTTTGACACGTTCACAAAGGCTATCTCAGACGTCGGCGCATACTGGATGCTCCTCAATGAATCGTCGGTATTACTCCTCCTGGCTAAATCAAGGCTTCAGAATGGATAAAAATAACAGGATCCCGGCCTGGGGCACGGGATCCTGTTTGAAGTGACCGGTTAAGATTACTTCTTGCTGCTTGAGTCAGCCTTGACTGTTTTGTTAGTTGGCTTGGACTTGGTCACCGTTTTAGTAGTACCGTTTTTCTTTTCAGTCGTTTTGGTCTTTTCTTTCATCACAGGTTGGCTGGTCTTTGTCTTATTGTCCTTAGCAGGCTCAGTAGAGGTCTGCGCAGTAGCACCAAATGTGATCAGGGCAGCCGCAAATACGAGAGCGAGATTTTTGAAACCTTTCATTGTTGTATATTGATTAGTGAATAATACTCTTCCATTGCCACTATGGTGCCATATATTCAATTCCCTATTGGTTTAACTTTCATTGGCTACTGACTAGCCTCTATTGCTTGTATTTGATAAAGCTTTGCGCCTTTCCGCCTCTGCGACAAACTGCGTTTTTCAAATTACTACATTTTCACATTTGCAAATTTTATAATACACTGTATCTGTCGGTGGTTTTTCCTATTTTCACCCAACTATGGCACATACATATATCAAAGAATTAGAAAAGCATGATGGGCACGAGGTCGTGCTCAAAGGATGGCTCGCACAGAAGCGCGACTCCAAGGCGATCGTATTTCTCGTACTCCGCGACGGCACAGGTTTCGTCCAGTGCATCGTAGATATCAATACAGTAGGCGAAGAAGTTTTTGAAATGGCTAAGAAGCTGACGCAGGAAAGCTCCTTCACCGTCACCGGCACCGTACGCAAAGATGACAAGCAATTTGGCGGCTATGAGATACAGGTCACAGCGCTTACCATTTATAGCCTCGCAGTCGACTATCCTATCACACCCAAAGAGCACGGCACAGGTTTCCTGATGGACAACCGCCATCTCTGGCTGCGCTCTAAGCGACAGTGGGCTATCATGCGCGTCCGCAATACGATCATATATTCTATACATAAGTTCTTTCAGGAGCGTGGCTTCATGCAGATGGATGCGCCTATCTTCACCGGCAATGCCAGCGAGGGTACGACGACCTTGTTTGAGACCGATTTCTATGGTCAGCCGGCATATCTCTCGCAGTCCGGCCAGCTATATGGTGAGGCTATGGCATTTGCCCAGGGCCTGATCTATACCTTTGGCCCGACCTTCCGTGCTGAGCAGTCCAAGACACGCCGCCATTTGTCTGAATTCTGGATGATAGAACCGGAGATGGCTTTCTACGATCTCGCTATGGACATGGACCTGATAGAGCAATTTGTGCAGCATGTGGTAGGTGAAGTGCTTGATTCATGTAAGATCGAACTAAAAGTACTCGAGCGCGATACCAAGTTTCTCGATAGAGTCAAAGAGCCATTCATCCGTATGAAGTATGAAGTCGCAGTCGATCATATACAGGGCCTCAAAGCAGTTGACGGAAAAACTTCCATTCAAATGCTCGAAGACGACCTCAAAAATATCCAGGACGAAATTTCATCGAAGCAAAAGGACATCGAAGAACGTGAGGTCAAAATGGCGTCCGGTGCACTAACCAAAGGCGAGAAGAACTTTAACCAGAACAAAATAGACCAGCTCAAAAACGACATAAAAGATCTGGAGGAGAAAGCGACCAATATCCCTCAGTGGCTCAATAGCGCTAAGAACTTTAAACGTGGGGAGGATTTTGGCGGCAGCGACGAGACGGTACTTACCCGCATGTTTGGCCAGCCGATCATGGTATATAATTGGCCTCGCGAGGTCAAGGCTTTCTATATGAAGGAAGACGAAACCGATCTCGGCTATGCCAAAGGTGTCGATCTCCTCGCACCGGAGGGATATGGCGAGGTAGTAGGCGGTGGCGAGCGTGAGACAGATATCAATAAACTGATAGGCAAGATAGAAGAGCACAAACTCCCCATGGATGTATTTGAGTGGTATCTCGATCTGCGCCGCTATGGCAATATCCCGCATTCAGGCTTCGGACTCGGTCTGGAGCGCCTGGTAGCATGGATATGCGGTCTGCAACATATCCGGGAGACCATACCATTCCCGCGCGCATTTGGCGGTAGGTTGATGCCCTAAACTCTGCTTTTAACAAATAAAATTGTACCGGCCAGGTAATAAAAAGCTTTGGGGCCGTTATTGATGTATTATTTTTTGTGTGTCTCGCCGTTTGAGGCAACCAAAAGACTTTCCTATCCGTTATCTAAATAATACGGTGTCGTAGCACTATGGGAAAGCGTTAGTGGTCAAAAATATGGAAAGTCTCCTTTTTATAGTTAGGTGATCCCTACCGGAGACTCAGTTTATTTTTTTATATTCATACTGAATTAATGAATGCCTTATGAAGATTACGTTGCCTCTTTTCCTGTTTGTATGCCTTCTTAGCCTATCTGCATATTCCATGCAGGACTCCACTCAAGTGCCCAAAAAGGAAAAGATGGAACATGATATAAACATCAATACCACTTTCTTCTTCAAGCAGATCATCAGCCTTTCCAATGCCAATCTGGAGATCAGCCCGTATATCGTAGGCTATAAATTCTTCCCCGTCAAACATCACGGCATCAGGTTTGCCATAGGGGGCAATTTCTCCAGCCATACGCAGAATACGGACTCCACTTTCACACAGATCACCAAAATCAGCAGCGTAGATTACAGGCTCGGATATGAGTACCGGCGTTCTTTTGGCAAAAGGTGGTCCTTCTTTGCGGGCGTAGACCTGATCAATTCTTTTTCGACCTTATACTCCAGGGTCAATTCGGATTTTGACATAGTGACGACATCAGATAAAACATGGACCATCGGCGGTGGCCCTGTGATAGGCATCCAGATCAATATCAGCAAGCGGATTGCGCTTTTTACCGAGACAGCCTTTTATTATACTTATTCGTCTACCAAAGACAAAGTCACTTCTCTTAATTTCCCTGAACTGAACCATAACAGGGTGACGGATATACAGCAGACAGGCAAATTCCTTTTACCGACTTCTTTATTTTTTGTATTCAGGTTTTAAAATCTAAGATTATGAAAAAATATTCCATTCTTATGCTGACAGGTATCATGGCCGTGATACTTTTGGTCACCAGTTGCCAGCACGAAACCCCGCTGAAAGCACTCACCCCCAACCCGGCTGCTCAATCATATAATTATAAAACTACCTCGTATGAGCACGTTCGGCAAATGGGAGGCGATAATTCTGCCGACGATACACTGACCAATGGTGGAGCGATATTAGGCAGGCTCTTGTTCTATGATCCCCGCTTATCTATCAATAATGCTGTAGCCTGTGCCACATGCCACAAACAGCAATTTGCCTTTGCAGATAATCAGGCTTTCAGTGAAGGTTACCAGGGCCAGATGACATTGCGCAATACACCGGCTATCATCAATGCAGCAAATAAATCTTCTTTCTTCTGGGATGGCCGCGTGACCTCTCTCGAAAATCAGACATTGATGCCTGTCAGAAATCATATTGAAATGGGACTGGAAAGGACCGACGTCCTTGTCAAAAAAATATCCCAGATCAGTTATTATGCTCAGTATTTCCAAAACGCTTTTGGTAGCCCTGAGGTGACCAGCGATCGTATATCTAAGGCGCTCGCCCAATTCGTGCGGTCTATAGCCAGTGCGGAGAGCCCGGCTGATGCCTTTACACTGAGTACCGATGCGCAGCTCGGTCAAAGCCTGTTTTTCGGCAGGCTCCAATGCGGTACATGCCATAGGGGAAACAATTTCGGTGGCGCACCTATGTTTGATACCTATTTCGGTGGAGGAATTGATATTCCGGTCAATGCCGGAGGAGGCTCGGATCAGGTACCCAATACTTCCAATATAGGCCTGGATGTGGCCTATACCGATCAGGGGGAACAGGCGCTGACCGGTCGCACCGCCCAAAATGGATACTTCGTCATCCCTTCTCTCAGGAACGTCATCCTCACCGCTCCCTATATGCATGATGGCAGGTTCAAGACATTGGATGAGGTGATAGACCACTATAGCAATGGCATCCAGCCACACCCTAATCTTGACCCCCTCCTTCTACAGCAAAATTTCAATCAGCGGTTTGTGACGGTAGCTTCCGGCCAGCCGGTCAGGATGAATATCTCTGCCGATGAAAGGCGTGAACTTAAGGCCTTTTTAAATTCGCTTACGGATAAGACTATCATTAGCGATCCCAAATTTGCCAATCCGTTTAAATAGCCTTACATGATATACAGTAAATGGATGGCCGTATTTCTGCTTGTCTGCCTGATGGGGTTTCAGTCATGCAAGAAAGGATGCAATAATCCGAAGGCATTTAATTTCCAGGCGAATGCCAAAGAAAATGATGGCACTTGCCTCTATTGTGATAGCACACGGTATACATATACTCAATCCTACACGACCATTTATGATTATACTTTTGGCAGCCCGTATCAGGGACAGCCCGTTATTGCTGCCATGGTAAATCAAGATCGCATATACTATACTGGCAATGGATGCAAGCTTCTGGGCAAAACAAATAACAATAATGGCGCCGCCTGCAGTAACTTTTCCTACATGGTCATTCTCAATAATCAAATTGGTCGCACGATCACCTTTTCGGGAGATATCACCGTATCGCCTTATTCATCCTCCGTGCTTCATTACCATGCATCAGGCCTTACCCTAGCCCCGTACGGATCAGATTCCATATATGTAGGTACAGCATGTAGCTACTATTCATCATTCACGGTGAATACGTCCAATGAATCCTTCGTCTATCAGTGACGATCAGATTTACTTCACTTTCTCCAGCAGCCACTCCCGCTCTGCAGTATCGGGATGATCAGATATAGCCTGCTTTAGTTCCTTCAGCGTTTTTTTATTTTTCTCAGGCACCTGAGTGAGTTTAGTAGTGAAGTCCACAAATGCCAGGTAGCTCTTGCGCTCTGCTTCATCTATTTGCTTGCGACGCTTCAGATTAGATTTGAAGTTTGCGAGATGCCTGGTGAGTTCCGCTGTTTCTCTCATCTCGTAGTAGGTCTTTATCAGCAGTGCTCCTGCTCCCAGTACATACATCAGGTCTTCACTTTTCACACCATTGAGCAGTTGCAGTGTATCTTTATACCGCCCGCCAAAGAAGTACATCTTTGCCATATTGAAGGTGACTACATTCATTTTCTTGCCTGCGGTAGGCACGCGCTCTTTATATACTTCTATTAGTTTCTCAGACCATTTATAGTCGCGTAGCTGTATGCCGAGCGCCATGATATTGGAGTAGTCCCATGCCGACAGCTCATTCTCATCATAGAGGAAATTTTTATCCAGCGCTATCTGGTAGAGGTCATACACATCCCTCAGGTAGTTAAACTTACCCCGATTGATCTTCCGCACACAGTAGTTGATAGCGAAAACATAAGCATCCCTGAGTATCACATCGTCGAGATCTCCCTGATGTGTTTTCAATAACTTCTTTACCTGATCGAAATGTGTTTCATCCTCATCATCGCTTAGCATCAGGAGAATAGCGGAATACACTTTGATCGGGGCTATTTTATTGTATCGGTCACTGATCATGAGCTCCATGATCTCACTCATCAGTACCGGCTCTTCATGCTTTTTGAATTTCTGCTTATAGTGTTTCGCCGCGCAGTTATAGCGTAGCTTGTTTGTGATGTAGAAAACATCCAGCCACTCCATTATTTGCGCCGGTGTCTCAGTGTCTTTATGCTCATTGAGCTGGCGGTGAAAGTTGACCTCCGTATCCAGCACAAACTCCCTAAGGTAAAAATCTGAACTCCTGTTAGATATATTCGATTGTATCTTCTTAGCCAGCGAAATATTTATATCAAATAGCTTATTAAGCCGCTTGGCATTGACTGCTGTGAGCAGATCAGTCACCGCCTTTTCAGGCTTCGTGTTATAGCCCTCGCTTTGGATAAAGCTCTGGATCATCTTAGTCAGGTCGAGGAAAAGGCTCCGGTAGGTCGCCCTGCTGAGCCTGGCCGTTTTCACCAGCAGTTTTCCCAGCTGGGCAGCGGTGGGTGTCTTGCCATCATTGATCATCGGCAGCAGCACATCCAGAAACTCGACCAGCGGCCCTTTATTATTCAGATAGGAGGACAGCACATAATCGCGGAACCTCCCTAGCTCATCACGCGTGAATGAACCAAGTATCCTGATCAGCTTTTTCTCTTCTACGGGTTTAGTAATGCTCTGGGCCATGGGTGAAACTATACTGCAAGATTACGATTTTTTGAAACATAGCTGTCTCACTCTATTATAGGATGCCGATGGAACGGCTTATTAGGATCAAACAGCTTACGATAGGTCACGTGCTGCTTGACCACCTTACCGCCTATGGTCTCGCAGGTATGGACCATCTTGGGGTTGAAATCAGCTATCCAGGTGAGTTCTATCCATTTCCAGATATTCTTCGGGCGCACTACTTTATCGGCAGCCATGACGATACCGGCTTCCACACCCTTGCGTTGATGTTGCGGCACCACGCCAAACACTGTCCCGAATATCTTTTCATTATGCCCGAAGGTCTTGTAGAATAAAAATTTGAGCATACCCCAGATATTAAGGTTGCCATGCAGATGCTTGAACCATTGATTGAGTTCCGGCAGCATGATGAACATAGCCACAGGCTCATCTTTATAGTATCCGAACCAAAGGAGATAGTCTATCATCACCGGCTTCATACTCTTCAGCAGCGCCAGGCTCTGCTCCTTTGACATCTCGTGAAAGTTGTGAAAATTGTGCCATCCCTGATTATAAACGATGCGGAAATCTTCTGCTGCCTTCTCCAGGTTATTTTTCTGCGCATGCTCAAACCGGTAGCCTTGCTTTAGTAGCCTTTCGTAAAAAAGGTTGTACTTCTCAGGCCTGGCCATATCCACAGGTAGCCCAAATGACAATTGCCGGAAATAATCTTTAAATCCATAGGCATCAAAAAATTCCTCATAGTATGGCGGATTATAGTTCATTTGATAGGTCGGCTCCGTAAAACCCTCCACGAGCAATCCCCACCACGCATTGCGTTCGCCAAAGTTGACCGGCCCATCCATAGCCTCCATACCGCGCTCCTGCAGCCATTGCTTTGCCGTATCAAAAAGCAAAAAAGCCGCCTCTTTATCCGGGATGCACTCAAAGAAGCCACACCCCCCTGTAGGCTGATCTTCTGTATAGGCGTTGGTCTTATTGATAAAGGCGGCGATGCGTCCGATGAGGTCGCCTTTGTCATTTACCAGCAACCAGCGGATACATTCACCATGTTCAAAGTAGGGGTTTTTGACAGGGTCAAAGACCTTCTCAACATCCTGCCTCAGCGGGGCTATCCAGTTAGGATCGTCAGCATTGATGATAAAAGGCAATTTATGAAATGACTTAATATCCGCATCGCTATTGACTATTTTGATCTGCATAAGAAAGGACTAATAGTATTGACTAAGAGCAAATTGATTGCTACAATCAAAAATGCGTTAAGATTCTCAGGAAACAAAATAACACCTCACCCATCTGCCTTCGGCATCTTCCCTCTCCTTCGGAGAGGGAAGAACCTGTTGAGTAGAAATAAGTCTATTAATGAATGAGTAGCTCCAAGGTTATACGGGTAAAAATAATGTGTCACAGGAAGCTGAAACCGATTGTTCCCATGGCTTCGAATGCCCAGAAGCTGTGATGGGCTTTGCCACCTTCTACCGTGAATACATCGCGGTAGTCTACATAGCAGCCTTTGATAGATGGTTCGATAAAAAACCAACGCCCCAGATTGAGGCGGAGCGAATTTTCCAGGCCAAACATATAGCCCGCTACGTGAAATTTATTGTCCAGCCGTTTTCCGAAAAGTGTCACATCCGTCTTTGGTATCATCCACCCGAAACCCGCTTTCACCATATTATTCAGCCGGAAGATATGCCGCCTGCTTTTCCATATTTCAAATCGCCTCACACCATTGATCAGGTAGAAATTGGCTCCATTGGTGTGCTCAAAATGTACAAAGGTCATAGGGTTCAACACCATATTCTGGTCTACCGGACTATTGTTGATGCTTCCTTTGACATGAGCAGTCTGAAAGTCAGTCACTATATATTTGGCATGATCATAATTTAATTCGAGCGCCCACTGTCTTTTCTTATCAAAGAAAAAGCCGATGCGAAAAACATACTGCGGCACAGTGACCTCAGGAAACAATGCCTTCATATCCGGCTTGTCATGAGCCCTGGCATGCTCGATCTCAAAATCATATGGCGTATTATTGACACTACCCTTGAAGTGGATAGTTGAATTGGAAAACCAGCATTTGGTATAGCCCCAGCTGATATAGAAGCGATGGAACGGCCTGATACCACTAGAATCCGCCTGATGCCTCGCACTCAGTCCGGATATAGTTCCGATAAACAATAACAAACTTAGGATGGATTTCGCTTTCACGGATGGTAGCAGTTTACTTTCCCTTGAAAACAGCCTTGCGCTTTTCTATGAAAGCCGCCACGCCTTCTTTATAGTCTTCTGTACCGCCTGCTATTTCCTGACTGTATGCCTCATACTGGAGCATATCGCGGAGGTTTGCTGTGAGGGCCTTATTGAGCATTTTCTTTATTATAGCCATAGACTTCGGCGCCGCAGCTGCATAGCGATCGGCATATTCTTTCACAGCTCCATCCAGTTCTTCCGGTGCCACCAGCTTATTGATGATACCCAGTTTATATGCTTCGGCAGCTGTCACTTTGGAGCCAAGTGTGCACAATTCAAAGGCTTTATTGTAACCTACTAGGCCAGGCAGGAAAAAGGAAGAACCCGAGTCGAGTACCAGTCCTATATTGGCGAAAGCCTGCACAAGTACTGCATTCTCCGCTGCTACTATGATATCGCAAGCCATAGCCAGCGAAGCGCCCGCTCCTGCAGCTACGCCATTCAGACGGCAGATGACAGGCTTCGGGTGCTCGCGTACACCGAGGATCATCGGATTGTAGCGCCTTATCACCGAGTCGCCGAGACTGCGGTTGCCATCAGCCTTTTTGACATCCTGAAGATCTTGTCCCGAGCAGAAAGCTTTGCCAGCACCGGTAATGACTACCACGCGCACCGCCTCATCTTTTGCAGATTTTTTGAGCGCATCTATCAGCTCTGCACTGAGCTCTTCGTTAAATGCATTATAAACATCCGGGCGATTGAGTGTGAGGGTACACACACCGTCAGCTATCGTGTAGAGAAGAGAATTGTACATATGATCGGTTTAGTTTTTTTTGTTTCAAAAGATCAGGACCTGAAGATCATCGGTATCAAAGTAAAAGAAAAAAACATGCCTATGAAACCCACGAGGTATCCGGCCCATATCTCACCTGCTTTGTGAGCATCGAGCATCAAACGGGACGTGCCGATGAGCCCTCCTATCACTATCACCGCTACAAAAACAAACTTGAGGTCATAGTCAGATAGCTGCATCATCACCAGCACGAGGCCAAACATACAGCCTGCTCCGATAGCATGCAGGCTGATCTTGCGGAAAATATTGATAAAAAACCCTACAAAGATCGCTATCGCCGCACCCAGCATCATCAGTGAGATGATCTGGTTGGTATAGCCGGTAGCTTCCGTCGTAGGCCGGAATAGCCGGTATGTCCACATATAGAAGGTAGCCACAGCTACGTATGGTATGATGCGCTCTTTAGGATTCGTCAGTTTGAAGTCTGTGATGAGCTCTAGCTTTTTCATCATAAATATCCATACGACAGGGCATATAAAGGTGAAAATGAAAGTAATGATGATCCACAGCAGGCGGGTCCTCATATGATACTCCGCAAAACGGTGAGGATTGACAGCTACTATGAAGGCTGCACCGTAAGTCGCAAATAATAATGGATGAAACAAATACGATATAAAAGAGGCAAAGCGTTTGGACATTTTTATTGATTAACAAGCAATATTAATCAATAATAGAGAAGCGGTGAAAAGTTATAGAAGAAAGGCCATTATATATAGTAGGGACAAGTCGCCACCAATGCCATTGACTTAAGAAAAACAGGCCGCACCTACGGAGCTTTGTATTTTTAACTTCCTATATCTACAAACAGTAAGCCCCGAAGGGGCTGCACTTGTCGGGATTTAAACATCTAAAATATAGTTGTTATTGCTTCTACCTCGCCCTAAATCCCTATAGGGATTAAATACATTACAATGGGTTTAATGCAAATAGCATAGTGTTAACAGCCTAAGTCAATGACATTGCGCGCGACCTGCCCTATCCTAAAACTTGCTATTAGAAGCCAATATCATCGCCACCCTGCTGGCCGCCCGCTGGCTTTTTCTTCTTAAAGAAAGAAGCATCCATCTTGCCGAAGCGAAAGCTCACACCGAGCTTGGCAAAGCGCTGGTCCCTCCTTCTCGCCGAGTCCTGAGTAAAACCGGGTATATATCCGGCACCCATATTGTCAGTAGCCTGATAGATCTGAGTACCATTTGTCCGTGAGTTGAGCACATCGCTCACTGTCAGGTTGATGGTGATAAATCCCATAAAATCCTTGCTAAGCGCCAGGTCAAAATACCCCATAGGTATGGTCTTGCCCTGAGGCAGGATCTTCGGAGCTTCATACGTGCCATTGGCCTGTAGTGTGAAATCCAGCGGGAATTTATAGCTCACCATCGCCTTGCCCAACCAGCTCCAGCCCGAGTTGCTGACCTTCACATCACCACTATTTCCTACGATGTTGGTATAGAATACGTTACCTGTGAGTGTGATGTCGAGCTTTTTGACCGGGTATATTTTCAGTGTATTTTCCCAGCCGCCTGATACGCTATAGTCATTATTATTGTAGGTAATGATTTGGCGCTGTTGTATATCGTTGATGTCTGTATATACATACGTCGCAATCGGTTGCTGTACATAGCGTCCATATATCGAACTGAGCCAGCTCACCTTGCTGAGGCCGAGGCTGTAGTTGATCTCTCCCTGATTGATAAATTCCGGCTGCAGGCTTGGATTTCCTCTTTGTATACTCGTAGCAGTACTGGAGAAAACAAACGGCGCGATCTGGAAAAAGTTAGGCCTGTTTACCTTACGCGCTACATTGAATTGCAGCTCATGCGCCGTACCCCATTTCTGTGAGATATTAAAACTTGGGAACAGCATCTTAGGGATACTGGCCACATCCGTAGGATATTGGTACGAAAACGAGGAATCACCATTGAGCCTTGATGTGCCTTTGTAGTATACCTGCTCGGCCCTTAGCCCCAGCTGATAAGAGAAACCTTTGACCTGATGTGTAAATGTGATATAGGCAGCATCCACGAGGTCGTCTATTTTATAATCATTGCTAAGCGCCGGATCAAAATAACGCGCACTCGTCACGCCATTGAGCGTAGAGTCGTCATTAACGGTATTATATGAATAAGTCAATTTATAATTGCTCCTGAGGCCGAGTTCTATTTTCATATTATCCCTGATCGGCAGCGAGAGGTCCCACTGAGCTGTGATCATATCCGCATGCTGAGCTCCGGCAAATACCTGGTGCCTCGGATCGAAAGCTACGATAGACCCCGATGGGTAATAGTTTGTATTGGTATACAGGTAATCGCCTCCACCCTGGCTGTGATTGTACTGTATATCGATGGTATACTCTTTTCCTTCTTTAGGATAGGTATGCTTAAAGTTCAGGTCGGTGGTGAAATTCCTGAAGTGGTTCAATTGTGAATTGACCTGTGTGCCGTGCAATAGGGTATCCTGTATATTGCGGGAGATGTCAATATTGTCTGTCGTATTGAAATTCCCAAACACTGCATTCTCCGATATGCTCAATGTATTCCGGTTATTGATGTAGAAATCAAAGGCTACACGCGCCACCTGGAATACTCTTTTAAAAGTCGAATTGATATCCTGATTCACATAGTTGTTTGTCGGCTCACTAAAGGCATCCAGATATCTCGTATTGTTATAACCGTGTGTCCTGTTGGTCGCGCCATTGACCGTATACATCAGCGACACGCCAAATTTCTTTTGCTTCAGGTTGAGCATTGCAAGGCCATTATAACCCGTGTTCGTAGCGATATTCGCGTTCACTATACCATTATATCCCGGCTTGCCATTCTTTTTCATTACTACATTGATGATACCGCCAGAGCTGGCTGCCTCAAATTTCGCCGACGGATTGGTGATCACCTCTACCCGGTCTATCTGATCGGCAGGTATCTGCTCTAGTGTGAGTGTCGTCGGTTTGCCATCTACATACACTTGCGGTGTATTATTGCGCAGGGTCACATTGCCGCTCGCATCGATAGAGACGCTTGGTATATTTTTCATCACATCGAGACCTGTGCCGCCACGTGCGGATATATCGTTGCCTACATTAAATACCTTCCTGTCAACCTTGAGTTCCATCGTAGATTTTGTACCTGTCACATCTACTTCTTTGAGCTTGGTGGCATCAGCTGCCATCACGAGGTTGCCTACGTCCTGGTCTGTTTTATTTGGAGCTACGACGACTTTCTGGATGATGTCCTTATATCCGACAAAGGTGATCTTAAGATTGTATGCGCCAAAAGGCAGGTCAGTGAGGGAAAAGTCGCCGTTGTCTTCTGTGAGTTGCCCTCCCACCAGAGAGTCCTTGCCTAGTGTCTTGAGCGCCACTGCTGCATACGACACCGGCTTCTTTTGACTGTCTATTACCTTGCCGTATATATGTCCTATCGACATCTTCATTCCACCATACCCTCCTGTACCGCCTTGTGGTGCTCCGCCATAGCCGCCCTGCTTCGGTACGCCCTGCTGTCCCGGAGCTGCACCGATGCCGGGATTCACTCTGGATTTATTCAATGAGTCAGGATTGATAGTGGCCCTGCCTGCGGCATTTTGTGTCATCGGGTGCTGCCTCAGCGAGTCCAGTACCTGCTTGATATGCCTGACTGAATCCTGTGCCTGTTTTCTGGCAGCCGGATCTACCGGAAGTGCCGGGGGGCTGGTGCTTATTACCGCAGGCACTTCTTGCCGGGCTGGCGATTGGACTGGTACATCTGTCACCGGATTTACGGTTGCCTTTGGCACAGATGGATGAACACCCGCATGGCTATTGATAGCCTTGAGTATGGAGTCCGCCTCATGACGGCTATTACTGATACGAAGGGAATCGGCTGCCGATTGCGCATGTACGGTCAATGCTATCGCCGATATAGAAAGAAGGATAAAAAACCTCAATGTAGACATAGAAAAAATTGTGCAGCGAATTTAATCGCTAACTATCAGTTATTATAGCGATTCGGCGAAACAACCAAAATCGGAGGCATTTATCTTAACGCTTTTATAAAATACGTTAAATACAGACTATCATAAAATATACGAAGATCACAGTTCCTTTCTAAGCCTTGCTACCGGGAGGTTCAGCTGCTCGCGATATTTGGCTACAGTACGGCGGGCAATATTGTAGCCCTTTTCTATGAGGTATTCTGTAAGCTTCTGATCAGACAGCGGATCATTTTTATCCTCTGCACCGATCAGGTCGCTGAGTATTTTTTTGACCTCGCGGGTAGAAACTTCTTCCCCTTCATCATTGGTCAGCGACTCGGAGAAAAATGATTTGAGCAGCAGCGTACCAAATTCAGTCTGGACGTATTTAGAGTTGGCCACACGGGATATAGTAGATATATCAAGGCCCGTACGCTCGGCCACATCTTTGAGGATCATAGGCCTGAGCTTGGTCTCATCACCGCTGATGAGGTATTCATACTGCAGCTCCATGATGGTCTGCATGGTCACGATCATCGTATTCTGCCGCTGCTGTATAGCATCTATGAACCACTTCGCAGATTCTATCTTTTGTTTGATAAAGAGGATGGCTTCTTTCTGGCTTTTTGATTTGATCTTGGCCTTCTTGTAGTCCGAGATCATATCCCGGAAAGTATTGCTGACCCTTAGCTCAGGTGCATTGGCAGAGTTGAGCGACAAAACGAGCTCACCATTATTATTGGCGATAATGTAATCCGGTATAATAAACTGCTGCGAACTCAGGCCTCCGGAAAAAGCACTTCCCGGTTTAGGATTGAGATTTACGATCTCCTCCACTGCCTGCTTCAGGTCATGCGCATCGAGGCCGAGTGAGCGCTCCAGTTTTTCATAATGTTTCTTGGCAAAAGCTTCAAACTGTTTATCTATGATACGGATCGCATTGTCCGTATGCATAGTAGGGTCATCTTTCCTCCTCAATTGCAACAGCAGGCACTCCTCCAGGCTGCGTGCACCCACTCCTGCCGGTTCAAATCCCTGGATCAATCCCAGAAGATGGCTCAGCTCTTTCTCATCTGTCATTATATTCTGGGAGAAAGCGAGGTCATCTATGATCGCATCGAGATCACGGCGCAGGTATCCGTCATCATCTATACTGCCTATGAGGTGTATAGCTATAGCCTTTTCCCTGTCGCTGATGGTGAGCATACCTACCTGCTCTTCGAGATACTCGTGAAAAGTAGAACTAACCGCTACCGGTATGGACTTGCCCTCATCGTCCGGATCAGAAAATTCATTAGGATCTTTCGTTTTATAGTCTGCTACCCCTTCATCCGATTCATCATAGAACTCGGACATGTCTACATCATCCGATTTATTGATCTCTTCTACTTCAGCAGGTTCAGCGTCGAAATCATCATTGGGCTCAGGAGTTTCTACCAGAGGTTCAGGTTCATTTTCGTCCTGTTGAGTGAACTCCTCATCCTCTTCTGTGGTCACCTCGAGGGCAGGGTTGACCTCTATTTCCTCTTTGATACGCTGATCGAGTTGGGCTGTAGGGATTTGCAGCAGTTTCATCAGTTGAATCTGCTGGGGCGAAAGCTTCTGGAGTAGTTTGTGACTTAGATTTTGATTGAGCATAGTATAAAGGTGCTACAACCAAAGTTAATAAAAAGTAGATAAGTGCAGGAATTTATACAGCAAAAATTGTACCGAACGCTTTCACCTTGATTTTCGCAGGGGTCGCCGACCTTTTTTGTTCTATATAACCTCCTCCTCTCATCCATACGAAGTACAGTTTTAAAGTATTTCCATTATTTTGCGTCATGATCTTTTTCAGGAAAACATTGCCTGTCCTGTTTTTGGCCTTTCTGCTGTCCGTCGCGGTCCGTGTGCCTGAGCTGGGCCGCCCTTTGTCCAAGCATCATGAATTCTGTACCGCTGTCTCCCTCCGGATCCTCCAGATATGGTATGACAATGGCATCAGCAAATATGACTATGAGCCCGTCATGACCTATGGCCTTCCTGCTGACAAATTTATCAATAACGATGCGAACGCCAGTGGCAAGATGCTGGATGAGGCAGGCAATTACTATTATGTATCGCATCCTCCCTTTGCCTATTATTTCCCGTACGCAATTTTTAAGCTGCTTCATATCAGGCCCAATGTCCTTTACTTGCAAATATTAAACCTGCTTTTCCATTTCCTCACGGCTGTCTTTGTCTATTTCACAGTTTGTCTCCTGAGCTTCAATCGGGCACGCAGCTATCTCCACTTTCCTTCTTTCGTAGCCTACTCAGTATACCTGTTCCTCCCCGCTACATTGTGGTTTCAGGGCAATGTATATATGAGCGATATGGCCGTGCACCTGCCATTTGTGATCGGCGTCTATACCGTGCTCAAAATGGTCCTCCGCCAGAAATTCTATGTGCCCAAATATATTTTCCTGTATGCAGCGATCCTGTTTGTCATGATATATACTTCTTGGCTTGGGGTCTTCCTTGCGTTTGGGGTACTGGCTTATAGCCTGCTACATGTCCGCGATATCAAGGGTTTCCGTGTATTGATCTGGATAACCGTGATCGTGTCTTTCTTTACGCTCAATCTTATTACCTATCAGTATGCCATCATCGCCGGACAGGAAGCTTATCTCCATGAGATCATAAACCGCTATCTGATGCGCGGTAGTGTGGGAGTACGTCATCAGGGATTCCTGCATTTCGTCCTCTCCTACTTCCTGCTTTTCAAAGATCTCCTATACAACTACCTGGTCAACTATTTACCCGTTTACCTGCTCATTGGCGGCTTCGTATGGGTCGGCGTCACCAAGGCTAAACTGAAGATAGTCTTCTCTGAGAATGGCTACCGTTTTATCTGGCTTTCGATCTTGCCGGTGGTATTGATGCACCTGTTCTTCCTCAATTACTCCTCGCATGATTTTACCGTTTTGTATGCTTCCCTTTTCTTTAGCGTCTTGCTGGGCATCCTGTACGACAAGGTCAAAAAGTCCGGCGTCTTTTCAGATAGAGCCATCAATGGCCTCGTGCTGCTGACCATTGTGATACTGATCGGCCAGTTTTATGTGATCAATCTTCCCGGCAACAAGTCGATCACCGGAGCGCAATATGACCGCGAGATGAAGATCGGCAAGGCGATCAAAACACAGGCAGGGAATGACGAGGTCGTTTTCATGTCATCTAAACCAACACCCCAGATGGTCCTCTATGCGGGACGCAATATCAAAGAGGTGAGATCAAAAGAAGAGGCATCAGCATTTTTAAAAGAAAGGAAAATGACAAAAGGTGCTTATTTTGACCTTCCGTCAGGCAATGATCAACTAACAAAACAAACCATCTCTATACCATAACTTATACCAAAAATCAGGAAATGAGTACACACACTATACCCGTCGTCGACCTTAGCAGATTTACCACAGGTGACGACCGCAGCAAACAGCAATTCGTGGAAGAGCTGGGAAAGGCATTTGAAGATGTCGGCTTCGTATCTGTCAAAAACCACGGCGTATCACAGGAGCTCGTCGATAGCTATTATAAAGCGATTCAAAACTTCTTTAGCCTACCCACAGAGGCCAAAAGGAAATATGAAGTCCCCGGCCTGGCAGGCCAGCGCGGTTATACATCTTTTGGCAAAGAGCAGGCCAAGGGTTTTGACTCTCCGGACCTTAAAGAATTCTGGCAGATGGGCCAGACCGTAGAGGACGGCGACCCGATCAAAGCAGAATATCCTGACAACGTCTCAGTGAAAGACATAGCTGGATTTGACGAACAAGGCAGGGAACTGTATAAATCATTTGAAAAATGCGGCATCGAGTTGCTTCGGGCTATCGCTATCCACCTCGGCATTGGTGAGTTTTATTTTGACAAATACGTGCATAACGGCAACTCTATCCTCCGCGCCATCCATTATCCGCCTATCACACAGGAGCCTAAGAATGCGATCCGCGCAGAGCAGCATGAAGATATTAATCTGATCACGTTGCTCGTCGGCGCATCGGCAGAGGGCCTCCAGCTATTGAGCAAGCAGGATGAGTGGCTGGATATCACAGCGCCCGAGGGCTGCTTCGTGGTCAATGTCGGCGATATGCTCCAGCGCCTGACCAATAACCGGCTGAAGTCCACCACGCACCGTGTCGTCAATCCTCCCCGCGAGAAATGGAGCAATCCGCGCTTTTCCATACCTTTCTTTACTCACCCTAAAGGCAGTATGCCCCTGGACTGCCTGAACAGCTGCGTAGACGACAGGCATCCATGCGCGTACGAGCCTATTACCGCCGGCGAGTACCTAGATGAGAGGCTGAGGGAGATCGGTCTCAAGAAATAAACCTGTCCGCACCTACTATGAAACGCTTACTTATTTTCGCAGGTCTATACCTGATGTGCTATGCTGTATCAGCCCAGCACACACGGCTCATGAATGACCCTGCGCCAAAGGTCGTCCGCATGATGGAGCTATATCATTGCTCCCCTCTGGACAAAAATACGCTACACAAAAGGATCTTGGAAAATCTGCTCAGGGAACTCGATCAGAACAGGTTTTTCTTTACCCGCACGGATGCTGATACCATACTGCATGCGACTAAACTCCTGGATGATGAACTCGCCGGCCGCAACTCTGACTTTCTGAATATGGTCATGACGATGTATAAAAAACGCGCGGCAAGGACAGATAGCATGGTATCGTCCATCCTGCGAAAGCCACTCGATCTCACTATCAGGGAAAGTGCCATCCCCATGGATACCACCTACGCTGAAAATATTGAGACCCTAAAAAGCAAGCTGACTATATCCATGAAGTTCTCATGCCTATATCAGCTATCCGCTATGGCCGCTACAGACTCGACTGCCACAGCTGCTTCTATCATGAAGCGCGAACCTCAGGCGAGGCAAAAAGTGCTGCTCTCCACACAGCGCAGGATCAGGAGAGTCGTATCGCATCCTGCAGACTATGAAGCGTCGATCATAAATGACCTGTCTGATGCCATATGCAAATCCTATGATCCGCATAGTGAATTTTTCACAGAAAATGCCCGTGAGAATTATGTCGGGGCAGTGACAGGCCAGTCCTTTGACTATGGCTTTTCTGTCGATGACAATGAGCAGGACGAAGTCATCATCGCCCATATGGCTCCCGGCGGTCCGGCCTGGCGAAGTGGTATACTCAATAAAGGCGACGTGCTCACGGCTATACGCTGGGGCACGGACCCGGCCATAGCCCTGATGGACGAGGATGCCGAGGATATAGAAAAAATGATCGCGGCAAAAAAAGAAAATAAAATAGAGCTGACTGTGCGCAAGGCCGACGGCACTGTCAAGGTGGTCCAGCTACAGAAGGCCAAGGTAGCAGATGAAGAAAACTTCGTCCGCAGCTATATTTTGGATGGAAATACCCGGCTAGGCTATATCATCCTGCCGGGATTCTACTCCGAGTGGGAGAGCAAAACCGGTAAGAACTGCGCTGATGATGTAGCCCGCGAAGTAGTAAAACTAAAAAAAGAAAATGTACAAGGGGTCATCATAGACATGCGTTACAATGGCGGCGGCTCGATGGAAGAGGCTATGGCGCTCGCCGGCATCTTTATCGATGAGGGAGTGCTGGCGCTGACCAAAGAAAATACACAAAAAGTCCATGGAGTCCGCGATCCAAATAGGGGTACCATATATGATGGTCCGCTGCTGGTCATGGTCAATCGGGTTAGTGCTTCAGCCTCAGAGATGGTGGCGGGCGCATTACAGGATTATCACCGCGCATTCATTGTGGGCACACCCACGTTTGGCAAGGCCTCTATGCAGGTAGTTCTCCCTGTCGATACCGATATCACTCCTGAGAATGCCACCGAGGCACGCCTCAAGGCCGGGACCGAATTTGTAAAAGTAAGCGAAGGGAGGTTCTATAGAGTGACGGGGACGACGCATCAGCTGACCGGTGTGCAGCCCGATATACATCTGCCCGATGTGACAGAGGTATCAGAGTATGGAGAATCATATTTGCACTATCCACTCCCTCCCGACAGCGTAAAGAAAGCTACATACTTCACTCCGCTTCCGGCATTACCCATAGCAGACCTCGCACGCCAAAGCCGTGAGCGCATAACTGCCAATCCTGCCTATAACATGGTAGACTCGTTTTCGGCCTTTCTCGCGCATACACGCCAGGCATTCAGATCGCCTGTCTCCCTGTATGCGGAGGACTATCTGGCCATGATGAAAAAGTACAGGAGGGAAACCAGAGCCATGGAAACGCAGGTGGAAAAAACGGCGGCGGCGGCCCAGTACAAAACGGAGAACCTGCCAGCAGATGCTGCGAGAATCAAAATAGATACAGAGGACAAAGCCGAGCTCAAAAAAACGATGGACAACATCAACAAGGATATATACATACAGGAATGTTTTTTTATTATTGCAGACTATTTAAAAACCTTAAAAAAATGAGCTATGCAAAACTGTTACAAAATTTATTTTCTCGTTCTCATCGTATTACTCGCACTTTCCCCCACACGCGCACAGCAATCGAATAAAGCACTGGACTACATGGCCAAAGTGACGGATGGCCAGCGCCAGATCACCTCTGAGATGCTCGGATATGTCAGTGCCGTCGCACACAATAAGAGCGCAAAAAAAGTAAGTAAGCAAAGAAGCGAGGCTATGGCAGCGATATCTTCGGCACGTGCCAAAGCCCTTCATATGAGTGACTTCGAGGGTGACTCTGCACTGCGTGTGGCGTCGTACAACTATTTTAATATCTGCTATATCGTAATGAAAGAGGACTATGGCAAGATCATGGACCTCGAGGAAATATCAGAGCAATCCTATGACAATATGGAAGCCTATATCAAAGCACAGGAAGTGGCAAACGAGAAACGCAATGAGGCATTTGACAAGGCTGACCGGGAGATAAAGGCCTTTGCGGTCAAGCATAATATCAACCTGACCGAAGACAAAAGCGAAGAAGGAAAACAATCGGAAATAGTAAGCAACGTCACGAAATACTACAATAAGGTATACCTTACCTTTTTCAAGTGCAATAGCGATGAGAACTACCTGATCAAAGCCGTAGACAAAAAAGACATCAACGGTGTCGAGCAAAATAAAAACGCACTGATCAAGCACACCGACGAAGCCCTGCCGAAACTAACGGAAATAGGCAACTTCGAAAATGACGCGAGCCTCATCAACAGTTGCAAGAAATTGCTTGATTTCTACAAAATAGAAGCGGAAAAGAAAACACCCACCTTGACCGACTTTATTGTAAAGAGCGATAACTTCCAGAAGCTGAAAACTGCTATGGACAAGAAAGGTTCAGGCGGTTCACAATCTGAGGTAGATGAATTCAATAAATCAGTCAAGGATATGAACGGCGCAGTAGTCGTATACAATAAGACAAACAATGAGCTAAATGAAAATCGCAGCAAGCTCATCAATGACTGGAACAATGCGTACATGGCTTTTATGAGCAAACACATCCCCCATCACAAATAACCGAGCTGGAACCGTCTAAGAACATATCTATCAGGATAGCTGCCTCATCTGACCTCGATCAGATCAGGCAGCTTTTTTTTGATACGATCACTACGGTCAATACCAGGGATTACACACCAGAGCAGATCGCTGTTTGGTCTTCAGGATATAGCAATATAGAACGCTGGGAAAGCAAATTGAGTGCGCATTATTTTCTCGTAGCCGTGATCGCAGACAAAGTAGTTGGATTTACCTCCCTTCGGGATGATGGCTATCTCGACTATATGTTTACACACCACGATCATCAGGGGCTAGGAATAGCCACGATGCTATTGCTCAATCTGGAGGCCAGAGCCAGGGAAATACAACTGAAAGAAATATTTGTTGACGTAAGCATTACCGCTCGCCCATTCTTCCTGCATCACGGGTATACTATTCGCGAACGGAATATCAAGATCATAAAGGATGTCTCTTTTGAAAATGCCGTTATGCAGAAGGCTCTTTCCTGATCACTCTCCATCCGCTCCATGCCGAGGGTATGTACACGAGTGTACTGACTACAATGAACCATACAGGATGAGGAAACATGGTGAGGTTTATCACGCCACCTATAGTCAGCAGGATACCGACCAGCATAGCGGGACGCGACTGCTCCCTGCCAGTAATAAGTGTAGCGATGATGCCGCCTGAAAAAGCCGCCACTATATAACCTGCGATCATGATCAGGAAGCATGAAACGGGCATATTGGCTACAAGGTCAGCCATTGCTTTCGTGTTTTGAGAATCAAAGTCCTTCGGTACATGTACCATCATCCTCGAAGCACTATCACCCATCTCGACTATTATGCCTCCGACTGCGATGCCGGCTATCACGCCCATTATCCTCCTTAGTACACTCATGTTGCAGTTATTTATTGATTTTCAAATATAAAAACAAGGATCATAATCCGGTCAGCACCTCTGCCTTCATCTCATGTTTACCCTCAAAGGCAATAAACTCAAACGCTGTGAGCAGCGCCTTGACCTTAGGCATATTCAGCTCATTGATAAACTGGTCCTGGTCCCCGCATATAAAATATTTTTTCTTCTGGTCAAATGTCGCCACACTTTCTGCATTCTGCAGCTCATTAGCTATCTCCCCGGCATAAAAGACCAGTGTATCTATGCGCCTTTTATTTTTGTACACCCAGCGTGATGTGGTAGCCACGCCCTGAGAGAAACCCAGTACTGTGATCTTTGCCTTATGATCCGATATCGCCAGCGCATCATACAGCGCGTTGAGATATATCACATAATCTTTCATTTCTACCTCTCTGTCCTCCTTTGTCATCCATGTAGCGCCGACCTCAGGTTTGCCGGCCTTTAGGTAAAAGCGATTCAATGCCTCGGGGGCCACAATAAACCTCTTGCCATTATCCAATGTCGCGAAGTCCTTCAGGAAATCACCGGCGAGCTGAGCGAAACCATGGATCACTATCCATATTTCTTCCGTATGCTCATTGAGTTCCCCTTGTGTAAAGTACCTGGCGGTCTTTGTGACCGGAATATGATGTGATAGGATGGACATTGATGCGATCTTCTTTGAGCGGCAAATGTAAGTATATAATATCTGAGATATTGTACTGATAGTTTACATACATTTATTCTCCTACTTTTACCCGCATGGATTTGACATGAAAAATAAGCGCTTATTAAGGTCCCTTATAGTAGTCGTATCGGCTGTAGCTGCATTTTTGATCATCAATGCATGTCTTAGTTATTCAGATTACAATCTCTATACCGGAGGGAAATGGCAAAGTTCCAAGACGCAATTAAAGAAAGGAGTGGTCGGTGCGTGGTCCATGATGCTCACTAAGCCGGGACTGAAGGAAGGTGCATTGAATCTCAACGCATGGAACGGTCACCAGGAACTCATTTTGAAACAAACGGTCACCACGCAAAAAATAGAATTCTCATTCCAGCCGCTCCAGGTACCTTTCAGTTTGATCATCGATAAAACCGATTCTCTAAGTACCGGTATCTTCTTTTATCCTCAGGGACGTCAGAAAATGATCTTCTATACTTCGGATCACAGTGGCCGTTTTCGTTCACAAATTGATATCCCGCTGGTGACTGAAGTATCGGATGGGCTGACCGAAATTTACTTTTCAAAAGACTCTGTGGAAATAATTTTGGATCATGTGCCTCAGGCAAAAGTGCCTTTTGCTTTGCCCTCGTCGATCCGTCCCGGCTTTAGGGGAAGCTCTGCCGGAAAGGATATCTACATCGATAATATCAGGATCACTTCAGCTGAAAATAAGATCGTATTTTCTGAAAATTTCAGTTCGCCCTTTGGCATTTATAAATGGTCCTGGGTTTATCTTCTTTTATGGTTACCCCTGATCCTTTATTGTATGAACCGTGAGAAGCTTTCATCTTTTATGGTTTTCAGTCCTTGTGCAATGACTTTGGTCATCGCGGTTTGGGGCTACTACCACTGCCGCAGCTCAGATCACTATGTCGATGACCCCTCTAAAATCAATTGGCACGGAATAAGGTCGACTATCGAAACGCAGCCGCAGGTGGAAAAAAGATTGGAAGAGGAATATCCTATAGGACAAGTAGCGGGTAAAAAGAAGGTCGTACTTTTCGTCGGTTCGTCACAAACATGGGGAGCAGGGTCCTCTGATACAAAGGCCACTTTTGCTTCTATCGTTCAAGACAGTCTGAGGTGTTTTTTCAATGATACCAATATTGTAGTCATCAACACAGGTATATCCAGCATCACATCGGACGATATGTATAAACTGTATACACAGAAATGGTACGCCTATAATCCGGTGCTCACAGTCGTCAACGCATCCAATAATGATACTGATACTTTAGCATTTAGAAAAAATATGCAGGCCTTTGCTTCCTTTGATCGGGACCACGGGATAAAAAGCCTCTGGATAGAAGAACCCAATGACGGAGTGAAAAAGCCTAACGTCAAGCACCTCATCATGCGCTCAGTAGCTTCTGCCAATGACATAGCCTGTATCGAAATGCAATCACATATCGATAGCCGCTATGACAGCGGTTACTTGTGGTGGGACTGGGTACACCTGACTGACTACGGGCATCAGGTATTTGCGGATCGGATATTCCCCATCATAGTTCAAAAACTGGAAGAAGACACTTCCGCCTTTCCGTCAAAACATTAACGCAATGCTCCGCACCGATTATTTACTGCTACCTGCTGCCGTGCGCATCAGGATAGACTTGAGCTGATCTATTTCTGCTTTCAGGTTTGATACATCCGATGCATCTGCTTTTGTGTTTTTGACTTCTGTCAGCGCACTTTCGAGTTGAGCTATATGAGCACGAGCCTCTAAGAGCTCGACGGCCAGTTTCTGCGTGGCAGATACATTGAGCGTATAGATACGATCGTAGTCTACCGTGCGGAAATCATTCACCTCTTTGCCGTATACAAAAGCGCCTGAAGCTTTTTCTCTGCAGCCTTCCAGCGTGAAGGTCTTGTCGGAGCTTACGGCGCTTACGACAAGCTCAAGCTTGGCCGACCTGTCAGTGATGATCCTTACCTTATCACCTGCTATCAGTCCGTGGACGGTATCCATAGTGATGGTTAGTGTATGAAGGATGGTGTCATTTATCACGCTTTGTGCTACTTTATAGAGGTTAGGTATGAAGCCTACCGAGCGGCTGACAGCCTCGGGATATACAGTCTCTACCTGCTGTGCTATAAATCCCTTTTTAAGATTGTCGCCATGCTCTACTTTGTCTTTGTATTTGAAATCTGTGACCTCTATTTTGCTGAGCGTAACAAGATCTGCGGAGGCATCGCTGATATCCTTGACCTCCTTGATACGCCGATCCGATGTCGCATCAAACTGTGTAGCGAGTATCTTACCGGCGGCACGTATCGAAACTCCTGTTGGGTTGGTAAGTGAGCTCGCAGTAGCTACTACAGACCCGCCATAACTTGCATAAGTAGCGGTGAGCGCTCCGGCAGCAGATGTCGCTATGTCCAAAGGACATGCCGGTGCCGTAGTTCCTATTCCCACATTGACACCGGAGGCGGCGCCATTCACAGAAGCTATAGATCCGAGCACAAGAGAATTGCTTTGTCCTACAAGGGCCTGCGCACCTATAGCCGTAGCATTGGTCAGCGCCCCTGAGCCCACATCTGCATCGGAACCGAGAGCAGTATTCAAGGTGCCTGTAGTATTAGCATTGAGCGTATGATAACCCACAGCAGTATTATTGCTGCCAGTAGTGGAGCTCAACGCGCTTAAGCCTATACCAGTATTATTGCCGCCTAAGGTCAGAGCCCCCAACGCACTAGCACCGAGAGCTGTATTGCCCGCACCGGCAGTCAGATTTGCCATCGTGGCTGCGCCTATAGCTGTATTATTGCTTCCCGAAGTCGAAAACAAATTATGGTAACCTACCGCTGTATTGCTACTGCCTCCGACTCCCCCGCTCAGCACCTCTGAACCTACTCCGGTGTTGTGACTACCAGTAGCTGCCGGCATGACATCATATCCGATCGCGGTATTGTCACCACCATTTGGTGCCATCAGTGTACTCCATCCCACAGAGGTATTGTAGCTGCTATTGTTGGTAGCATATTGCGATTTGAAGCCGACTGCAGTGCTATAACTGCCAATTGTGTAAGTCATAGCATTTGTTCCGATCGCTGTGTTTTCAGACGCGGTGGTAGTGATGTACAATGCCGAATCGCCCACAGCCATCAGGCCGGTACCTGTTATATTATTGGCCAGCGCATTACTACCTATGGCGGTAAGATGCCCTATCGTCGTATTACGGAACAGCGCATTGTAGCCCATAGCCGTACTGTATGCGCCCGTAGTATTGGAGAATGCCGCGCTGTCACCAAAGGCCGTATTGCTTCCTCCGGTTGTGTTGTTGCTGAGGGTAGTGTAACCGGCAGCGGTATTACCGTTCCCAGTTGTGTTTGTTCCCAGAGCTCCATACCCTGTTGCTGTATTATAGGCTCCCGTCGTACTGGCACTAAGTGCATAATAACCGACAGCCGTCTGACCTATTGATGTCGTACTTGCAGCCAAAGCGCTTCTACCTACTGCGACATTAAAACTTCCTGTCGTATTGGCTGCCAAAGCTCCATAGCCATTTGCAGTATTGCCATCGGCGGTTGTATTTGCTCCCAGCGCAAATACTCCGGTAGCAGTATTCCAATTGCCACTTGTATTCGAAGCAAGGCTGCTACTACCGATACTGGTATTATTACTTCCCAGGGTATTGGCAGCCTGCGAATAGTATCCTACTGCTGTGTTTGTAGCTCCATTCGTATTAGCTCCGAGTGCATTGTACCCTACTGCCGTCAACCCTGATATAGTAGTCACTGCATCCAGCGCTCCGGAACCTACAGCTGTATTATATTGACCTATGACATCAGCCTGCAGGGCATTATATCCCAGAGCTGTGTTGTCCGAGGCCAAAGTATTATGAGCAAGGGTGAAGTATCCTAAAGCTGTATTATTATTCCCCGCACTTTGCTGAAATAATGACTTCTCGCCTATACCGGTGTTAAAATTACCAGTCGTATTAAATCCCAATGCCTCATCGCCCATAGCTACGTTGTGGGAGCCTGTGGTGTTGGACGAGAGACAGGTGCTTCCGAAAGCGGCATTGGATACACCTGTAGTATTGGCGCTGAGTGCATAGTACCCATGTGCAGTATTGTATGACCCGGTAGTATTGGCAGCGAGTGCATTGTAGCCGGTAGCTGTTATTTGTGCACCGGTGGTACTATTAAATGCCGCGTGGTAACCATATGCAGTACTTCCGGTTATGTTGTTAGACGCCAGCGCACCTACTCCGGTCGCGGTGACATTGCTGGCCGTGGTGCCTGTAAGACTAGCGCTATCGCCAATAGCTGTATTGCTGATACCCGTGGTATTGGCGGCTAAGGCTCTAACGCCCCACGAGGTATTGGCCAGAGCGATATTGAGCAAACCCGCGCGGACGCTGTTACGCTTGAAAACCACATCTATATCATCCGTGGTGCCCATGAAATTAGTTGCTGCATTCGTGCCCGCATTTCCGGTGATGTCCCATCCGCTGCCACCAGCAATAGAAGACAGATCCAGGGCACTTGATGCCACACCATTCACTGTAGATGTGATGGACGAACCCGAAAGGCTTAACACGTTACTATTTATGATCGGCACTGTAGAACCTGTGACCCCATTTACAGTAGTGCTCATTGTATTGGCGCTTGACGTATTGCTGACAGTGGTAGCCGGTGCGATCGATGCGGGACTGACCCATGTTCCGTTTCCTGCAGCATCGCTTTGCAGCACATATGTATTGGTCGCACCGCTCGTCATCTGCAGGTTTGTGGTCTTGGTATTGCCCGCTACTTCGAGGCGATTGGTCGGTGCATTGGTGCCGATACCGACATTGACCGTAGCGATCGCGCCGTTAACACCTGCTACCGATCCAAGCACTAAAGTATTGCTCAGTGAGGGATAGGCAAAGGCTCCGACACCTGTTGCATTGGTCAATGCTGCATTGGCTACATCGGCGCGATAGCCTAAAGATGTATTTTGCATACCTGTCGTATTTGTTGTCAGCGAATTCGTGCCCAATGCCGTGTTTTGTATACCTGTGGTGTTGTTGCTCATCGAGAAAAAACCGTTCGCAGTATTATTGCTTCCCGTGGTATTTGCTATCATCGACGAAGTACCGGCCACGGTATTAAGAGCGCCCGTGGTATTCAGTACCAGCGCACTGAGACCAAATGCGCAATTGCCATTTCCTATATTTGCATTTAGTGCTGCAGATCCTACAGCTGTGTTGCTGACCCCGGTAGTATTTGATGCCAGTGTATTGGCTCCTATAGCTGTATTATTACCCGCCGTCGTATTTGCTACGAGGGCCTGATAGCCAAATGCCGCATTATTTACTCCGGTAGTATTCATTGACAAGGCGCTGGCGCCGTTTGCTGTATTACCGCTAGCCAGCGTATTTGAAGCGAGTGCGTTGGCGCCAGTAGCGACGTTGTTCGATCCTGAGGTATTTGAGACCAGCGCGTTCGCACCTACAGCAGTATTTTGAGCCCCGCCTATATTGGCCAGGAGTGACTGGTATCCTACGCCTACGTTGTTGGCCCCAGTTGTATTTGCAAACATTGAGTGAAAACCATCTGCTGTATTATTAGACGCCGTCGTATTTGCAGCGAGCGCACCTGATCCATTGGCAGTATTCTGTGCCCCGTTAGTGTTTGCTGTCATGGCCTGGTATCCGGTGGCAGTATTATTGCCCCCTGTAGTATTACTATACATTACCTGGTGGCCTACTCCGGTATTGCCTGCGCCTATAGTATTTGTATACATCGCCTGCGTACCCAGGGCTGTGTTATAGTTTGCAGTGGTATTGGCAAACAAGGCATCAAAACCCATAGCCACGTTATTACTGCCGCTAGTATTAGTATACAGTGCTTGCTGGCCATAGGCAGCATTGAGTGTACCAGTAGTATTGGATAACATAGCTGTCGATCCGACTGCAGTATTAGCCGCGCCGGTAGTATTACCTGTCAGTGCCTGATAGCCGATGCCGGTATTATTGCTGGCAGTTGTATTCGAAAACAAAGCGCCCATACCATTGGCAGTATTAAACTGTCCGGATGTATTTGCAGAAAGTGTGTAAGTACCAAAAGCAGCATTGTTATAACCCGATGTATTGAGTGCCAGGCTATAATGGCCTGCTGCTGTATTATTAAAACCGGTTGTATTGCTCATGAGAGCCTGATAGCCGATAGCGGTCAGGTCAAACCCTGTAGTAGCCGGAGCCATGGCCTGCACACCCCATGATGTATTGCTCGATGTATTGTTGAGCAAACCTGCGCGTACACCATTACGCTTGAAGACCACATCTACATCGTCTGTGGTGCCCATGAAGTTTGTTGCGGCACTCGTACCGGCATTGCCTGTGATCTTCCAGTCCGTGGCGGTGAGTATAGAGAGATCGAGTGCAGAAGACGCTACACCGTTCACGGTAGACGTGACGGATGTACCCGATAAACTCAACACATTACTGTTTATGATTGGCACTGTCGCTCCGGTCACGCCATTCACGGTAGTGCTCAGTGTATTGCTACTGGATGTATTGCTCACTGTAGTGGCTGTCGCAAGACTAGCCGGGTTGACCCATGTGCCATTGCCAGCTGCATCGCTCTGCAGCACATATAGGTTTGTCGCGCCAGTGGTCATTTGGAAATTAGTAGTCTTTGTATTGCCCACCACCTCCAGGCGATTGGATGGTGTATTGGTTCCTATACCTACATTGACACCTGATGCGGCGCTATTCACTCCGAGTATAGAGCCGATGATGACAGTATTGCTTTGCGCTGCCTGCGCAAAGGCACCAATAGCAGTGGCATTGGTGAGCGCTCCGCTCGCCACATTGGCGGTATATCCCAGTGCGGTATTATTAGAGCCGATAGTGTTGCCACCGAGTGCACTGGTACCATATGCCGTATTATTAGATCCTGTAGTGTTCGTGATCATTGCATTATTACCATAAGCAGTATTTAAAGTGCCTGTAGTATTGCCATATAAAGCCAGGTAGCCCATCGCTGTATTATGATCGCCCGATGTGTTGGAGCCCATGGCATCGATACCTACCGCTGTATTGTTTGATCCAAATGTATTGGCATACATCGCAAAGTAGCCTACTGCGGTATTGTCCATACCGGATATATTTGAACCCAACGAAGCAGCTCCATATGCGGCATTGTAGCCGCCTGTAGTATTGGCTATCATTGCCTGAAAACCATTTGCTGTATTGTAACTGCCGGTAGATGCCGGATTATATGCGCTCACTCCCCATGAGGTGTTGCCCGAAGCATTATTCAGTAATCCGGCACGGATATTATTGCGTTTGAAGATCACATCCACATCATCTATCGTACCCATAAAATTGGTCGCAGCACTAGTACCGGTATTGCCTGTGACTTTCCAGTAGAGAAGGTCTGTAGTTGTCGGTGTCCATGATGACCCATTGTATAATAATATTTGTCCTGTAGTCGGCGCGGTACTGCTTACCGGCTTGGTTTGCAAACCAATCACAGTAGGATTGGGATAAGTACCACTCAAGTCGCCACCTGCAGTACCGAGTGGCCCGGTAGGTCCGGTGACACCAGCTACTCCTGTCGCGCCTGTAGTTCCATTTGTGCCATTTGCACCCGTTGGACCCGTGACTCCCACACCTGTTGCGCCTGTCACTCCATTTGTTCCAGCTGCACCCGTCGCTCCATTTGTACCAGCTGCACCAGTAGGACCCGTGACTCCGATGCCTGTCGCACCTGTGACCCCATTCGTACCATTGGTTCCTGTAGCTCCTGTTATTCCATTTATACCAGCGGCACCTGTAGGGCCTGTGACACCCACACCTGTTGCTCCGTCATTTCCGCTGGGACCAGTTGGTCCTGTTACTCCATTCGTACCATTAGTTCCTACCGCACCAGTTGGTCCCGTTGCACCATTAGTCCCGTTGGTGCCTGCAGTGCCAGTTGCTCCTGTGACCCCATTCGTACCCGCAGCACCTGTGGGTCCTGTTGCTCCATTCGTACCGGCAGCACCCGTAGGTCCGGTGACGCCGACACCTGTTGCACCAGTTACGCCATTAATTCCTGTAGCACCATTTGTACCTATAGCGCCTGTCGGTCCTGTAACTCCGTTTGTGCCGACAACTCCCGTCGGTCCGGTTGCTCCATTAGTTCCAACTGCACCTGTCGGTCCATTAGTGCCCGCGACGCCAGTTGCTCCCGTTACTCCATTCGTTCCAGCAGCGCCCGTAGCGCCTGTGACCCCTATACCTGTTGCGCCTGTTGCGCCATTTATTCCTGTAGCACCTGTTGCTCCTGTCACTCCATTCGTGCCGTTAGTTCCGGCAGCGCCAGTAGCACCATTTGCACCTACAGCGCCAGTCGGTCCTGTAACTCCGTTTGTGCCGGCAACTCCCGTCGGTCCGGTTGCTCCATTAGTTCCAACTGCACCTGTCGGTCCATTAGTGCCCGCAACGCCAGTTGCTCCCGTTACTCCATTCGTACCAGCAGCGCCCGTAGCGCCTGTGACCCCTATACCTGTTGCGCCTGTTGCGCCATTTATTCCGTTCGTACCTGTCGCACCAGTTGGGCCGGTTGCACCACCGCCTGCTCCTGTTGCTCCATCAGCCCCTGAAGGACCGGTTGGACCAGTCGCTCCATTAGTTCCTGCTACACCCGTCGCTCCATTTAATCCGGCTGCACCAGTTGGTCCTGTTACTCCATTAGTGCCATTTGTACCAGCGATACCTGTAGCACCATCCACTCCACTTAGGCCAGTAGGGCCTGTTAATCCGTTTGTTCCATTTGTGCCTGCCGCACCAGTGGGTCCCGTTACTCCTACACCCGTTGCGCCTGTAGCTCCAGTTGTCCCATTAGTTCCACCTGGACCAGTAGGTCCTGTTACACCATTTGTTCCAGCAGCACCTGTGGCACCATCCACTCCACTTGGACCTGTAGCACCTGTTAATCCGTTTGTTCCATTTGTGCCTGCTACACCAGTTGGTCCCGTTACTCCCACACCTGTCGCGCCTGTAGCTCCATTTGTGCCGTTAGTTCCCGCTGCCCCAATAGCACCTGTTGCGCCATTCGTTCCATTAGTACCAGTAGGACCTGTGATCCCTACTCCGGTAGCACCCGTTACTCCATTTATGCCGGCAGCACCTGTCGGGCCTGTGACCCCAACACCGGTTGCGCCATTCGTTCCATTAGTTCCTGTGGCTCCGGTCGGGCCTGTAATGCCATTGATCCCATTAGTACCCGCTGAACCAGTTGGGCCTGTTCCGCCATCAATTCCTGAAGGACCAGTTGCACCATTAGTACCACTTAATCCCGTTGGACCGGTAGGTCCTGTGACTCCATTTATACCAGTTGTTCCTGCTGTACCAGTTGGACCCGTTACTCCTACACCTGTCGCGCCTGTAGCTCCGTTTGTGCCGTTAGTTCCTGTTGCACCTGTTGGTCCTGTTACTCCATTAGCTCCGTTTGTACCAGCGACGCCTGTAGCACCGTCTATTCCACTTGGACCGGTAGTACCTGTTAATCCGTTTGTTCCATTTGTGCCTGCTACACCAGTTGGACCCGTTACTCCTACACCCGTTGCGCCTGTAGCTCCAGTTGCCCCATTAGTTCCCGCTGCACCTGTAGCGCCATTCGTTCCATTTGTTCCTGCGGCTCCGGTCGGGCCTGTTACACCATTTGCACCAGCAGCACCTGTGGCACCATCAACTCCGCTTGGGCCGGTAGCACCAGTTAATCCGTTTGTTCCATTTGTGCCTGCTGTACCAGTTGGACCAGTGAATCCATTAGTCCCATTTGTACCTGCCACACCTGTAGGTCCAGTGGCACCAGTCGCACCTCCGCCTACACCTGTTGCGCCTGTAGCTCCGTTTGTGCCGTTAGTTCCCGCTGCTCCTGTAGCACCATTCACTCCATTTGGACCGGTGGGACCAGTTAATCCGTTTGTTCCATTCATTCCATTTGTGCCTGCTGTACCAGTTGGTCCAGTGGCACCGGTCGCGCCTCCACCTACACCGGTGGCACCTGTGACACCTGTTGATCCATCACTTCCACTAGGGCCTGTCGATCCTGTCGCGCCATTAATCCCAGCAGTACCAGTTGCCCCTGTTACACCATTAATTCCATTTATACCATCGACACCACTAGGTCCTGTTGGGCCGGTTACTCCATTGGTTCCATTTATTCCTGTTGCACCAATCGAACCAGTAGCACCATTTGTTCCGTTAATTCCAGCCGCACCTGTTGGACCGGTAACTCCATTATTTCCATTTGCACCATTAGTTCCCGCAGGACCAGTGGCACCTGTAGCACCTCCGCCAACACCTGTCGCGCCCGTGGCTCCATCGGCTCCGCTTGGACCGGTAGGACCTGTTTATCCATTCGCTCCGTTCGCGCCTGTAGCACCAATCAGTCCTGTTGCTCCGTTGATTCCAGAGGCACCCGTTAATCCATTTGCACCATTAGCTCCCGCAGGACCAGTGGCACCTGTAGCGCCTCCACCAACACCTGTCGCGCCCGTGGCTCCATCGGCTCCGCTTGGACCGGTAGGACCTGTTGATCCATTCGCTCCGTTCGCGCCTATAGCACCAGTCAGTCCTGTTACACCATTAATTCCATTTATACCATCTACCCCATTGGAGCCCATTGGGCCAGTCACTCCATTGGTTCCGTTTGTGCCTGCCACTCCTGTAGGTCCAGTTGCACCTGTAGCGCCTCCGCCAACACCAGTAGCGCCGGTGGCTCCATCAGAACCCGAAGGGCCAGTGGGTCCGGTCACTCCATTTGTTCCATTTGCACCTGCAGCGCCGGTCGGTCCTGTTGCTCCAACTATTCCGTTTGCACCGGCAATGCCCGTTGCGCCTGTCACACCATTTGTTCCATTGGCACCTGCTGTACCTGTCGGTCCTGTTGCTCCGTCGATTCCAATAGGACCTGTTAATCCATTTGTTCCATTCGTTCCATTTGTGCCTGCTGCACCAGTTGCTCCTGTCGGTCCTGTTGCTCCATCTGTTCCGTTTGCACCAGCAATGCCCGTTGTGCCTGTAGCACCATTTGTTCCATTAGCTCCTGTCGGTCCCGTTGCTCCGTCGATTCCAGGAGGACCTGTCAATCCATTTGCGCCATTGGCTCCCGCAGGACCAGTTGCACCTGTAGCGCCTCCGCCCACACCTGTGGCACCATCAGCACCCGAGGGGCCACTAGGTCCCGTTATTCCATTCGTTCCGTTTGCACCTACAGCGCCAGTCGGTCCAGTTGCGCCATCATTTCCGTTTGCACCAGCTGCTCCTGTAGCACCATTTGTTCCATTAGCCCCTGTCGGTCCCGTTGCTCCGTCGATTCCAGAAGGACCTGTCAATCCATTTGTACCATTGGTTCCCGCAGGACCAGTCGCACCTGTAGCGCCTCCGCCCACTCCAGTGGCACCGGTGGCTCCATCAGTACCCGAGGGACCAGTGGGTCCGGTCACTCCATTCGTTCCGTTTGCACCTGCAGCGCCAGTCGGTCCTGTTGCACCATCATTTCCGTTTGCGCCAGCGACTCCTGTTGCACCGGTAGTTCCGTCATTTCCATTTGTGCCCGATGCACCTGTTGGTCCCGTGGCTCCGTCGATCCCAGTAGGACCTGTCAATCCATTTATACCATTTGCACCTGCCGTACCAGTTGCTCCCGTTACACCATTATTCCCATTTATACCACTGGAGCCTGTTGGGCCGGTCACTCCATTGGTTCCGTTTGTGCCTGTTGATCCCGTTGCGCCGTTTGCTCCTGCCGCACCAGTTGCTCCATTTATTCCGTTAACTCCGGCCGGGCCCGTCACTCCTGCACCGGTAGGCCCCGTTGGGCCGGTATTGCCTATGCCACCTCCGGAGATAGAACCTGTAGATCCATCAGAATAAGTAATAACCATCGTACCTCCATTATTCACTATTGATGACACACCTACACCTGTGGGGCCTGTTGCTCCATTTGTTCCGTTTGCACCATTCGTTCCATTGGTACCAGAGATGCCAGTAGGGCCGGTACGGCCTGTAGGTCCCGTGGAACCACTAATGGCATTGCCCGCAAAAAGAGCGTATGGCACACTCATCAGCTGTGTAGTACCCATATCTGTGTAGCTGCTACCTCCTGCTACATCGACTTCCACCTGCAGGTATTTCGGGCCGCTGCCCCATGATACATTGGCCAGGCTGCCACCTCCGCTTCCGATCACAGCATTGAATAGCCCAAACTGATTGGTAGTCTGCGCATGCGTCTCCTGAAAGACCACACTCCCAGTAGCAGTCTGATCATGAATGGTAAATCGAATCGATACATGTGTATTGGCTACCAAAGCTCCCGCTGCATTGCGCACGATAGTTTGATAGTTGACACCCTGGGGCGGGGCTTGCGCGCCAGCCGTCAGAAATGATAGTATCGCTAAAATGAGGAGTAATTTATATTGTTTCATAAAAAGGGGGTATAAGGATGGACAAGTATCTTTTAAATAGACTTATTGATCGCATGTTGACCGTAGCATTTCGATATGCCCAAAAGTACCTTGGATACTCACCGCCTCCAAGGCAAAAAAAAAGAGTTTGTCGGTTCTATATTTGATCTTATGTAGCCTTAACTATTGTCCAACTAGATGATAAACAATAAATTACATTATTACGGATATAGGTACATTTTATCGTATTATATTTGATAACACATGCATCAAACTAAACTCATCCAGCTACTAAATCGTTTTGATAAAAACGAGATAAAGGAGTTTGAAGCTTTCCTGGGATCGCCGTTTTTTAATACCAGTGAGAAGTTGTTGACTTTCTATAAACTACTGATCCCATATCACCCTCTCTATGAATCCCCGAAAATCGCAAAAGAGAAACTATATAAAAAGCTACATGGGGCGACAGCATACAATGACCAGACGATGCGTGAACTTATTTCATCGCTTTTCAAGCTGGCCAAAGAGTTTATATCACATCATCAATTAAAACATAATCCGATCCAGGCGAGCAATCAGAGGTACGATTGGCTTTTCCAAAGAGGCCTGGTCAAAATAAGCGAACAGGAGCTGATCCAATGCGAGGATATGCTCACAGGATATAAGGAAAGAGACTATAATTTCTACTATCAGCGGTGGCTGGCTGATTTCAATGTATATCAACATCAGTCGGAGATGATGCGGGACAGAGAGTATAAGCTGATCAAGCAGATGGACTTCGGTCAGCATCTCCACTCACTCAATAAATACTACCTGGTACGATTTCTCGAGTCGTACCTCTATCTTTTCAATATGTCCAAAATATATAATACTCCCATGGACCACTCCATAGCGGGGCATATAGATTCATTTGCTGAGCCATATATCGGACAGGGCGATCGTGTACTCGATATTCTTTATTACATGTACCGTTTGCTCGCTACAGGTGAGGAGCGATATTTTTTTGAATTGAAATCTTTGTTTCAGGAGTATGATGGGGCTATAGTCAAGCCTATCATGCTGAATCTCTCTGTCAACATGGAGAACTATTGCCTGGCCCGGCTCAGGACAGGTAATACAAAGTTTGGACCTGAACTCATGCAGGTGTACCATCTCACCGTAGAGCGCGAACTGATGCTGGAAAACGGGGAATTGTCTTATTCGCTCTACAGGAATATCGTCATCATGGGAATAGACAGTGGTGAGAAAGAGTGGGTGAATCAGTTTGTAGAAAAATATAAGGCTATGCTGCCCGCTCAATTCAGAGACCAGATATACGACTTCTGCCGTGCCTATATTTTATTTGAGGATAAAAAATATGAAGAAGCGCTGATGATAGTCCTTACCCTCACCTCCTTCAGCGATTTCTATAAGATCGATATCAAAAACCTGACAGCCAGGATCCAATATGAGCTTGGTATGTTTGAGCAGCTAAGCACCTTATTGGAGTCGTATCCATATCACCTCAACCGCGAAAGTATCTCTATGCAGAGGAAGGAAAACACCTCGCTGTTTTCGGGCTTTATGAAAGAGCTGGTACTTTTGAAGCATCAATATTCTGATAGTAGCTGGAAAAAATTATTAAACCGTACCGGAGAAACTCCTACATTTTCAAATAAACCATGGTTCATGGAGAAGCTGGCTGAGATGAGTGCACGAAATCACTAAAATTTAAACCAGGTTTTACTTTCCGATACAGAAAGTATGGATATAGTGGTAGCGTGGGTTTGATGGATTAGAGGTACAAATGGGGGTACAAACATGTATGATTATCAGTTTGACTGCGTTGTTTACAGTACTACTGATTACCCCTTTTAAAACTACAAAACAGAAAATTTTGAGTTGTATTAAACGGGGTTAAATGATCTTCAGAAATACACTTAATCCTTTCAAAACTCCGCTCGAAACGATTGGACATAGAAGCCTCTGAATATTGCTTTATATCAAGACCACTGCACTTTTGAGGGCCATTTTCCGAGAAGGTTCCTAATATCAAATATCCATCAGGTTTAATATTGTCCTCAGCTATCTGCACATATTTGTCTATTCGTCCCTCCGTGGTGAGAAAATGAAATGCAGCCCGGTCATGCCAAAAATCAAATTTTACTTCCGGCTTAAACTCAGTAACATCTGTCACAATCCAGTGAACTAAAGTTGCCTTGTCGTCTAATCTTTGCTTTGCTCTAAGCAGTGCTTTCTCGGATATATCAAGAACATAAATGTTCTTGTAGCCCTTTTCTAAAAGCACATCTACAAAATGACTGTCTCCTCCGCCTATATCAATGATATTAGCTTCGAGTGGCAAATTGAACAGTTCCAAAAACTCCACCGATGTCTTAGGATAAGCCTGAAACCAACTTACCTCAGTTTCTGTCTTAGTAGCAAAGACTGTCTCCCAGTGATTTTTTATATTATTCATTGTCTAATCGCATCAATTTGCGCGTAGTAATTCCACTGTCTGTTTGTATCTTAAGTATATAAACTCCCGCTGGTAGGGAGTGAGTTTCAATATGTTCTTCTGCTGATGTGATCTTTCTTTCATTTAGCACCCTACCCGATACATCATATATTGCGTATGACGCATTTTTAGGCACTCCATCGTCAAAAGCCAAATTCCATCCCATTTCACGAGTAGGATTTGGAAACAAACGAATATTCTCAGAAGTTCCAATAGTGTGGATGCCATTCCATACGCCACTGATAGTGACAGGTACGAACTCCGAATGCTCACTCAAAGCTGTGTTCATGTTCACATACTGTACCTCCACAAAGCCGCTATCTTCGTATAACGGTTGAAGCAGAACTCCATATCGCTCGCCGGGCATTACTTCTACTGTATCACTGGAAATTTCCGAAGGAAGCGGACGGCCATCGCTGTCAATTACTTTTGCATGAAGCGAATGGCGGAAAATGACGCGATTGGAATAAAACCCAATATTTGCCAAACGAACGTAAATAGGCTCGCTTACCATTCCGTGTATTCGTATAGAATCATCCGCAGCTATTTCCTGTTGTGCTTTCCCGTTAACTAAAAAATATCCGGGATGATACGGCGGAATATGAACCGTATCCACTATCAGATCATGATAAGGAATAGAATCATGCCAATGTCTATCAATCTCACTCGTCAGCCATTTATAGTCATGATGAATATATGGTCCATTTGTCCAAGCGGTTGAAGCTCCATTAGCGGCTTTGACCACAATCATGCCATACATACCCATCTGCACATGTATCACATCTGCCACATGGCAATGATACAGATACGTTCCCGCATGTGTACAGACAGCAGTGTAAGTCGTATCCTGATTATGAACCAAATAAAAAGATGTGGCGGGATCACCATCGTTGCGAGTATCTTCGTCCATACCGTGCATGTGTACTGTGTGGTGTTCGTTTTGGGAAATGCTCAACGCATTCAAAACAAGTGTGTCCCCTTCGTTGGCATAAAGTATAGGAGAGGGTAAACTTACATCTGCGGATAGTGCAGGTGCCATGCCATAAATACGGAATGAGGCACCATCCCACATAGTATCCATGCCGACATTACTACGCATGACGACCCTATAGGTGCGTGTCATTTGTGCAGAGGCATAAAAGACGGACAGCAAAATAAATATGCATAGAAAAAAAGCCCTCAATCTGTGAGACACCGCAAGCCTCGGATTTATATATTTATATTTAATACGGTTCATTGGATTTCCATTATTGTGAACATACCATTTGGATGCGTATTGCCAGCCGTCACAGCGACAAGATTATGGTCATGCACTGAATATTTTCCTGTTTTATCCGGTATCAATTCAAGCACAATAGATTCCATACTCTTGAGCGGCCAAGTGTCTTTCTCCCAATTCAATTTCTTATTCGCATCACTACTGAAAATGCAGAGAGCATGAAAACCATGAAAGTGGAGTGAGTGCATACTTTGCCCTGTATTAGCCACGAAAATCAAAAGAGTATCGCCTACATGAGCTGTCACTTTGGCGGTAGAATCATTTTGCAAATCGGGAAAGCTTTTGCCGTTGATCGTAAAATAGTCAGGGTAATATGTATTCCAGTTGACCGTAATACCTTGAGATAAACTCAAGTTAAAGTCGCTTTGATGTTCTTTAAGGTTCCAAAAATATTTTTGCACTGTGGAGCTACTCACACAGATCATCCCTGCCAAACCGAGATAACGGTTATCAGGGGCGTTTAAATGATCGTAGTAAATAAAATTCCCGGCAGCATTTGCTACATAGAGTATATTGGTTGTCTGTCCGACACCAACTGTTAATTGTACGCCGCTTTGTTGAATACTGAACCCATGTATCAGGGTGTCATTGTTTGTAAGAGTGATTTGCAGGCTATCCCCGATACTTGCGAGTACAACCTTGTTTAAGGCATTGAAAGTATTAGTTTCATTGAAAGCCAGAAAAGGGAATGTCGTGCTTTTGACAGTTACAAAAGTACCTCGGTTGATATAAAGCGCTTGGTGAATGGTTGTGGCAAAACTTTCATTACATAGCCAAAGAAACCCTATAAGTATGAAAGATGTACGATAACGGAAAAGTAAATTGCACACTATCATTAACCCATTATAATTTACTGAATTTTAATACACTGGTTCTTTCATCCGAAGTCCTGACGGTTACAAAATAAATCCCGGCAGGAAGATTTTCCACAGGTACAGATGAGGAATTTTGACGGACAGAGACTGTCTCGCCTGAAATATTGCCAACCATAATTTCACGAACTGATAAGCCGGTAGATTGAATATTTAAGACATCCGTAGCAGGAACTGGGAAAATGCGTATGGTGTTATCATTATATACTTCACTGATTCCGGTTGCTACGGGGGTGCTTACATTCCATGTGAGGGTATCGCCCTGAGTCTCATATCCTACCTGATACACATATATTCTGACCTGCCCGGTTCCGGCTATACCATTTGGCATCACATTCAAACCAAGAAAACCATCGAGTCCGCCCGGATGAACAGTATCCATTATCCCTGATTGAGGAATGCCCGTCCAGCAGACACCAAGCACACAAAGGGAAAAATCCCAGCCGGGATACAGGTTGTTTGAAATGAGCGTCCATCCGATCCGGATACTATGTTGAGCGGTATCGTGCTGATAAATATCTAAAATGGTTGTGTTGTTGATTGGCACAGTATCAGTGCGGATCTTGCCCGGAGTAAGAACATAATCATTAGCATATAAACTTGTACCTACCCAAAAAAACAACAAAGAAAAAAATAGTACTTTTTTATTATTCATATCAGTTATTTAACCTTTATAATTTAATGAATTTTTTTGATGCCAAATCTCCGTTTGCTAAGCGTATAGAAACAAAATAAATCCCTTCAGAAAGTGAGTATATATTGATAGTAGATGAATAACTCCTTGTAAGCATCTCTTTGCCTGCTATATCTTTTATAGTAATTGATTCCGGGGCTTTACTGTTTGGCAATTCAATATGCAAAAGATCATATGCAGGATTGGGAAACACTTTAAATGATCTTTCATTTTGTACGTCTTCAATGGCAGTAGTTTGATTGCTTTCTGCCATAGCTGAATCAATAGCCATAGCGATAGTGCTTGTATCAGAAGTGGTGAATCCTACTCTTTTATAATAAAGTTTATGTGCTGATCTTCCACCCAAAACTATGATCGTTGGCATTCCCATCCCTCCATAGTACGCCACCTCAGTAGCTCAGCCAGTAAAGACCGGAGCTTCTACACTTTGGGCAGATTTCAAATTAAGCATTAGAGAACAGGTATAACTAACGTCATATCCCACGCAGAAATATTTCAAACTGTTTTGATAATG
>JAOQAO010000204.1 GCA_025963485.1 Bacteroidota bacterium
TAAATTAGATTTTAGACGTTAGATATTAGATAAAGACGAGAATTTAGAAACAAGAGTCAAGAGTCAAAAATACATTGCTGTCGCCAGGCGAGTCCTCACCCATCTGCCTTCGGCATCTTCCCTCTCCGAAGGAGAGGGAAGAACCTGCTGAGGACGGTTCACTCCTTTTTTTATACGAATACTTCTACTTCTTTCTTTGCGATGGCAAATGCTTGTTTGAGGTCTTCGATCAGGTCAGCGGCATCTTCGAGACCTACGGACAATCTGATCAGGCTGTCGGTTACCCCTGCAGCGTAGCGTTTCTCCTGTGGAATGGATTTATGCGTCATCTCGCATGGGAGGCAACAGAGGCTCTTGACACCGCCCAGGCTCTCCGCCAGCTTGAAGTATTTTGTATTGCTCACGATCTTTATGGCCAGCTCTTTGTCATCGACCTTCAGGTCAAAGGAGATGATGCCACCTGTGTATTTCTGTTGCTTCTTCGCGACTTCATAGTTCGGATGTGATGCGAGTCCGGGATAGTATACGTTACCGATGAGGTCTTCTGTGAGGAGGTATTCTGCTACTGCTTGCGCATTCTGCGAGTGCCTTGCTACGCGCAGGTCGAGCGTCTCTATGCCGCGTATCACCAGCCAACTATCAAATGGCGAGAGTATAGCGCCTGATGCATTCTGTATGAATTTGATCTTATCGCCGAGCTGCTGTGTGGCTGTGACTATAAGACCTGAGATGAGGTCGCTGTGCCCGCCGAGGTATTTTGTACCGCTATGTACTACGATGTCTGCGCCGAGTGTGATAGGTTTCTGCGAGACCGGTGAAGCGAACGTATTGTCTACGCAGAGCAGGACATTGTGCGCTTTGGCTACCTGCGCGATCTTTTTGATATCGGCGATCTTGAGCGTGGGATTGGTGGGGCTTTCTATCCAGATGAGTTTGGTGGCTGGTGTGATGGCCTCGGCTACATTGCGGTGATCTGTGGCGTCGACGTATTTGATGCTGATGCCAAACTTCTGATAGATGTGCGTGAAGAGGCGGAAGGCACCGCCATAGATATCGTCTACGGCTATGATCTCGTCGCCTGCAGAGAGAAGTTTGACCACTGCGTCGATGGCAGCGAGCCCACTGGCAAAGGCATATCCGTTGGTACCACCTTCGAGTTGTGCTATCACGTCTTCGAGCACTTTGCGGGTAGGGTTATTGCTACGGGCGTAGTCGTAACCTTTGTGGATGCCGGGCGCTTCCTGTACGTATGTGGATGTCTGGTAGATGGGTACGCTGATGGAGCCGGTCAGTGGATCTACGGGGATGCTGTGGATGATCTGTGTTTGTGTTGACATTTTTTTTGATTTAATGGTTGAGAAAAGATCTCTCTAAACGACACTTATCAAAAAAGAAAAACTGACGGAGGGTTTCTTTGCTTATAGCCGCTCGTGCATGCGCATACACGGGATGGGTATAAACAAAAAAGCCTTCCATACAGAGTGTATAGAAGGCTTTTAATATTTTGAGATATTAAATTATAACATTCTAACTTATCTGTCTCCGATCTGCGATCGGAGTGGAGTTGGCACCTTTCCTCTGCTTGTGGCAGCGGTAGGTTGTCAAGACGTCAGCGGGCCTAATCCCTCGGTCTTTCTTAATAAGCATTATTTAAAGAACAGGATACAAAAGTATGTGACGGAAAAATAGAAACCAAATTTTTTTTGATAAAAAATTTTCAGATGCTTTTTATTTTTGGCTGAAAGCTAGTGATGGTAATGGGTTGAGTCCTTAAAAATATTTTACGAAAAGCCAAAAGCCGAATGCGGTCCTCACCCATCTGCCTTCGGCATCTTCCCTCTCCGAAGGAGAGGAAAGAGCCGGCCGAGTGAAGAGTATCGTATTTTTTGAATATCAAGTGAAAGGCGGATTATAATTAAAAGCGGCATGCTCATCAGAGAGATGAACATGCCGCTCAATATTTTCAGGTAGTGAAACTACCTTGATTATTTCTTGACGAACCTGCCGTTGTACTGCCTGTCTGTGGTCAGTGAGTAGAAGTATACGCCTGCAGGAAGCTGAGATACATTGATAGTCTGATGGTGTGTGCCTGGTTCTTTAGTGATATCTTTCATCACTTGCATGACTGTCTGGCCTTGTGCATTTTCTATGTGCAGGGAGACGTCTGCTGATTCTGTCATGTAGTAGTCCATCTGAAAGAGCGATGTGGCCGGATTGGGATATGCCTTGAAGTATGCCATTTCCGCATCTATATCTTTTACAGCTGTAGCTGCAGAGTTGCTGATCGCGACATCTTTGCGCAGTGCATTTTGCTTGCCGATGACGATGGTATTAGTAGCATAAGGCGAACCTGCAGGACTGCTTGTATTAAGCGTATATGTACCTGGAGCGATATTGACAAAGCTGTAGTCGCCGTGTTTGTCAGTCGTTTTGTGCCAGCTATTGGTACCATCTGTCAGCTCCATCTGCCAGCCGGGCAGGCCATCATCTACAGGGCTGCCTGTTGTTCCTTTGTCACGCTCTCCGTCGCCATTGCGGTCGCGATATGCTGATCCGCTACAGCTACCGCCGGTATTGCAGCAAGTATCTGTCACGAGGCCATAGAGACTGGTGATATATCCCTGTACATCGAGACCTAAAGCTACTCCGCCAAAGTTGTACAGATTGACATCGAGGTAGTGATTTCCTGCTGCGAGGGTGCGTGTGGTAGTGAATGTATCCTGATTGCCAATGACAAAATTGTACCCTACGGTAGTGCTGTCAATATAAGTGCCGTCGAGGTAGACAGCTATCAGGTCATCGTCGAGTGCCTCCATGAAGAGATTGATGATAGTCTGCTGTCCGAGACAGAAGGCATAGCGGAAAACATATGGCGTATCAACGTTATTCTGGCTATAGTTAGGAAAGGTAAAAGGAGAGATCCAGTGTGAGTTGGGCAATGTATAATGCCAGCCGCTGTACTGGTCCAGTACTGTAGCCGGTGCCGGGAAACTGAGCTGTGACGCGCCTGGTCCCGATATTACGGTCCAGTTGGCATCGAGGCCGCCGATGGTATCAAGGTTGCCGGTCATGTGGTCCAGGCCGGTGGTCAGGCGAAGCGTATCATTGATACACACGGAGCGTTGTTGTGCCTTGAGGCCTGTAAATGAAATAGCGATCAGTAGCAAGCAGGGTAGGAGTTTTTTCATAATGGTGGTTTTGGGATTAAGAATTGGGCTAATACTTTATACTTTTTAAAAATAAAATATATTTCCCCGCAGTGATAGACGCAGGAGGTTTGAGTCTGGTTGCGCCGATATAGCATCGATAGCCATGATTTAACATAGCAATACTGTTAATGTTGAGTTATTCAGCGAAGTGACTAAAAATCCCTATAAAAATAGTGGTAGATATTGGCACCTGCGCTATCCAGTGTGACGCGGCCCAAGGCATCAAAGGTGTACCTGTGCGTTGTGACATTGGGTGGGTCGCTCACAGTCTCGACCAGATGCGATGAGCGGGTGCCCCAGACAGCATCTCCATAATCCCTGCTGTCTTCGACAGAAGTATAGGTGTAACGGATGTTGTGCACTTTGGTCCCGTCGAAGTACTGGCGTGAGGTCATATCTCCGTCAGACCAGGTATAGGCTTCGCCATCTATGCCGCTGACCAGTTTACCTTCGGTGTTGTAGGCGAAGGTATTGCCCCGATTGTCAGCAGTCGCGAGTCCGGCACCGCTCAGGTTGTACCTGATGGTGTCTTTGATGTTTGACGTACTGATACCACTCACAACGATGATCGCGGATGGCATATAGCTGGTGGTGGAAACAAACGTATCAGGGTTTTGGGCCTCTGAGCGTGTGACCCTGCCTTGATCGTCGTAATTATAAAAAGTAGGGCGGATCTGAAGGTACGCGTCTGACATCCATTCCCTTGTCACCAGATACTTTTTCTTTCCGGGACCGGAGAAGGCCATCAGCGCAATGGCCGTAAGGGCCAGACCGCTATAAAGCAATATTTGTTTTTTCATAATAGGAGGATTTTCCTCAAAGATAAAAGAAAATATATGTTCTGTTAAAACAAGTGGAATTCACCCGATTATGGATTTCGGGTGGTTTGGCATCCATATAATTGCCGGAGATTTGCGAACCGTAAGGAGTCTGAATTCGCGGGCAGCGGATGTTAATAAACTAAGGGGTTAACTTCTTCCTAACTTTAGGGAAAAACTTAACTTTACTCAGTTTGTTTAAAAAAAACCATTGTTTGTTTAAGTTTGATAGATGAAAAAAATACTTTACTCTCTCCTTATATGTATGTCCTGTCAGTTTGCCTCTGCTCAGGTGGATAGCTTGAAACCCGTGCCGGCAGATAGCCTGAAACCGACCCAGGTAGATAGTTCTAAGACAGCAGCACCCGTCATCGATAGCACCATCCCCAAGGTCATACCCACACCACCTCCGGCGCCAGCCGCAGCTGCGAAAGATATGGGCACGATCAAGGGAATAATCACAGATGAGAAGAACGGTTCACCGATGACCGGTGTAAATGTATCGGTGAAAGGCGTCGCTGTAGCACGTACAGATGAGAACGGCGTTTATCAATTTCAGGCGCAGGCAGGTGTGATCACCTCTATATTATTCACTTACGTAGGATACCGCGATCGTACAGCAGATATTATAGCTGTCAAAGATGGCGTGAAGACCTATAACATAAAGATGACCGACACCACCAAGGAGTTTGACATCGTGGTCGTGTCTGGCAATAAGATAGAAAAGAAGCTGGGCGAGCAGACCCAGTCTATGGAGGTACTCAAAGGAGAGAACATCACCAATAGTGCCCAGGGCCTCGGCGAAGCGATGAATAAAGTGCCGGGAGTCAATATGCTGGGTAAGACCATCAGTATAAGGGGCGGTAGCGGATTTGCGGATGTGACGAGCAACAGGACCCTCGTCCTCCTGGACGAAGTGCCGCTGGTGAGCCCGGAGAATGGCAGTGTAAGGTGGGAGACCATGCCGACAGAGGCGATAGAACAACTCGAAATAGTCAAAGGACCGGCCACGGTGACCAATGGTGCTCAGGCGCTCAATGCCCTCGTGAATGTAAAGACGATCAATGCTCAAAAGGATGAGCCGTATAATAAGATATTTGTCAATATGGGAGGCTACCTGCCATTCCAGGATAAAAGCTGGACATGGTTTTACAAAACCAGATGGGATAATTTTAAGAAGGATCTCAAGAATAACTGGTCCGCCACACTCCCCAACTCTTTCTATAACCTGGCCTATGTACATGCCAGGAAATATGGCGATGTGGATGTGGTTTTCAATACTGCGATCAGCTCAAATGGGGGCTACACCTTGCAGAATAGAAATCAGCTCGTTCGTGCATTCGTCAAGCTACGCTATATCCCTCACAAACTGCAGAACCTCGCGGTAGGTGGCAATATCAACTTCTGCTACAACCGCTACGATGACTTTTTTATCTACCAGAATTATGGGGATACTTCTCATTTTACCAATGGTAATCCACGCAATCCAACATATGACAGCCTCGTACTCGTGCCCAATGATCCGCATCTGATCACCACCTATGCGCTGAATATCAATCCGTACATCACATACCGTGACAAAACAGATGGCAAGCATGCCATCCGCACTTCCTACTATTATGTCCAGAGCAATAGTACGAGCGGAGATAGCAGCATAGCTCACAAACTTTACCTGGAGTATGTTTATACCCACAAATTCAAAAAGGCGGATGCAGATATAGCTGCCGGTGTCAGGTACGCTTATAAGCGGATATTGAGCCAGACGTTTGGCAATAAATACTCGCACTACGGTGCGGTATATGTACAGGGCGAGAAGCGCTTTGACAAACGCTTTACGGTCAAGGTGGGCATATCTTTTGAATACAACAAACTCGATACGATCTCTGTGCGCAACGATTTGTCTTTCCTCAATGTACTCGCTGCTAAGGATTCTGCACACAGGATGTCAGCTTTCGTCAAACCGGTGGTCAATATCGGGCTCAACTATCAGGTCAGTGAAGGAACATTCCTCCGCGCCTCGTTTGGGCAAGGGTATAGATTCCCGGATATAGCAGAGCAGTTTGTATTGACTCCGCGCAGCGGTATCCTGGCCGTGCCTAATCCTGACCTCAAGCCGGAGAGCAGCTGGAGTGCCGAGGTGGGTATCAAGCAGGGGATGAAATTTAGCCGCTGGATATTTTATGCTGACCTCGCTGCTTATCTCAGCCGCTACAATAACCTGATCGAATTTATCACCATCACCCAAGTGCCGGACTATATCAAACAGAAATATCCAAAGTACCAGTATGGTCCGTTTGAGCAGGCGCAGAATATCACCCGCGCCCAGATATGGGGTATAGAGGTGTCTGCTATCGGTACAGGAGCCATCTTCGGCGTGCCGCTGAATTTCCTGATAGGCTACAACTACATGGCCCCACAGAACCTGAACTACAATCCCAACGATCCTGCTACCAAACAGTATCTCTACTACCGCATGAGGCACTCTGCCAAAGCAGATATTCAGACAACGTACAAAGGGTTCATCATTGGCTTCACAGGTGTATATATCGGCCATATCCTGCAGCTCGACCAGATAGCCTCTCTCTCCAAGATACAGAACTGGACAAACACGCATAGCGCCAAGGGAGACTTTGTCATAGACGCGAGGTTCGGTTATAACTGGAAGGACAGGTTTACTGCCACCGTGATCGCTAAGAACATCACCAATCATGCTTATACCCTGCGTCCGGGCTTTGTAGAGGCCCCTGCCAATCTTACATTGCAACTCACTTACCACTGGGGTAAGATCTTCCCTAAGAAGAAAACAGAAGAAACTCCGGCGGGAGGGGCTTAATAGCTACTTGACAGTAAATCAGAGAGAGGCTTAGACTATTAGCTTTCACTGATTCTTTTTAGCAGTCCAACATATGAAGGTGGATTATTTGTGCTGTTGCGTCGCCTCCAAACCTCCTAAAGGGAGGCTTTAATACATTGAAAAGGGCATAAGCAATAGACAATTTTAATGAGGGCTTATATTCTCACGTAGCTCACCTTGATCTTGATATTCGTATTGCGCCCTTTGTCGTCGGTGCAGGATATTTTGACATTGCCTTCTGCCGGGACGACGAATATTTTACTTCTCGCAGGAGCTTTGCGGTAGAACTTATTGTCTACATACCAGAATACATCTTTTACATCATTGGTCACTTCGCAAACTAGCTGCAGCGGTTCGGGGCTGCTTTTGTCGATGAAGTATTCCAGTCCATTCACTGGATAGGTGATCTTTGGCGCACCTGCGGTGAAAACGCGATCGCAATCGGGATTGTGAGGTGGGATATGCTCATACTGTATCCTGCTATCTTCAAAATAGCTCTGCATCTCCGGTGGCACGATCTTGTATAGTTTTCTTTTGTAACCCGCATCCGGCATACAGTATCGGCAATATGATATTTGCTCTTTAGGATCTACGGCGATCTCCTGGTAGTTGTCGCAAACCTTATTGGGAGATATAGCAGGGATGAAATAATCCATCTGCGTATTGGTGCAATGGTCTCCGGGTAGTTTGCCGGTCTCGGTGCATACCAGTCTTATGTTACAATCCCTGGGCATTTTGTACCAATCCTCATCTGCGTCATAATCTATACTATTGAATATTTTGAAAAGGAGGGGAGTGGCTGTATTCGCACCGCTGAGTTCCGCCACACCTTGCCCCGAGAAATTTCCCAGCCAGACACCGACGGTATAGTCGCGGTTGAAACCTATGCTCCACGCATCTTTGCGACCATAGGAGGTGCCGGTCTTCCAGCCTATACGCGGTGTGTGCTGGCTCGACTCCCAGTTGAAGGGCAGCTCCGGTCGCGCGGGATTAGATAGTATTTCATTGATCATAAAATTGGCCGAAGGACTCAGGACAGGAACCTGCTTGGATACAGTATCACCTTTAATATAGACCGGTTTCGAATAGACGCCCTGGCAGCCAAAAGACGAAAACAGCGCGGTCATCTCTTCCAGCGTGACTCCGCAGCCACCGAGTATGAGGGACAGACCTAATTTGTTCTCGTCTTTTTTGATCTGTTTAAAGTCCGTTTGGACGAGTTTGGAGATCAACCGTTCTTTACCCAACTCATTTAGCGATTTGACTGCAGGGATATTGAGTGAATTGCTCAGGGCGTATTCCATCGTGACATAGCCATTAAACTTTTCATCAAAGTTTTCCGGAGTGTAACCATTGATATTGATCGGCA
>JAOQAO010000260.1 GCA_025963485.1 Bacteroidota bacterium
AAGTATTTGCCTGCAATGAATTTGTCATTCACCAAATGGAAATATGAAGGCACATGAGGACAATGGTTCATGTCGTATTTAATAAAAATCATCCGCTTCTGTGGAAGGGAGTCGTTAGTAAATACCAACATCGTATCGGCCTTATCGATGGTAAATTCAGCACTCGCCAAATGCCTGTTTGCTGTTTCAAAGAATGCAATCCTATCGGAATCAGGATCAAATTTGACGATGAGATCTTCCTCTATATTATTTTGCTTATATCCGATTACAATATGATCAGGAGGCCCTGTCGAAGTACCGTCGGCCAGCGTATCCGGATAATAAGTAAGTGAATGTTCGCCTGTGAGCATATACTCCAAAAGCCTGGGCGTCAGCCCTGCATCTATTGAGTCTGTACTCCTTTAATATCCAACTGCCTTTTAGCGCTTCGCGCATGGACTTTTGATCTTTAAACCCGAATTTTTCCACAGGTTTAGCACTATTATGGCAAGCGGAAAGCAAAAGAAGGCTGATAACTGACAGCATTACAACAGCATATGACAAACTACGATTAGGCATTTTTAAAAATATCATTTTTTATACAGACGAAAATCGCCTTTGGTACATTTTTGGCACTCTAATATAGAGGAAAAATAACCCCGTCCTGTAAAGTAGAGTATAGAGCTCCATTTAGGGACTCATTTCATAACCTAAACTAAAAATCATGGCAAAGTGGATCATCGATGCGCAGCACTCGGATGTGCATTTCAAAACAAGGTATCTCGTAATCTCATCTGTCACAGGTGAGTTCAAAAAATTCGAAGGAATGGTCGATGCTGGGGACAGTAAAGATTTGGCCGGCGCCAAGATCACCTTCTCTGCTGACACGGATAGTGTGGATACCAATAACGCAGATCGCGATGCACATCTTCGCGAGCCTGATTTTTTTGACGTGGCCAAATTTCCTAAGATGTACTTCGAATCAGATGGTTTCAGACATTTGCAAGGGAATGAATACTCTCTCACTGGTCAGCTGACTATCAAAGGAGTATCCCGGCCAATAGAGCTCAATGTAATAGCCGGAGGAATGGTGACCGATACCAAAGACCGGGAACGGGCCGCCTTTGAGATCACCGGTAGCCTGAACCGCTGGGATTACGGCCTGATGTGGTCGTTGCTGACCGAGGCTGGAGCCATCGTATTGGGCGAAGAGGTGAAGATCCATGTCACTGTCCAATTGATCAAAGTAAGTTAATACCACGGCGTATAGCAGGGCAGTAAGAGCAAACTGGCTGCTTTTTCCTTATCTTTGCGCCCGCAATGAGCAAAAAGGGTAAAGTATTGGTAGCAATGAGCGGCGGTATAGATAGTACCGTGACCGCTGTCATGCTTCATGAGGAAGGGTACGAGGTCATAGGCATCACCATGAAGACATGGGACTATGCCACCGTAGGCGGGAGCAAAAAAGAAACGGGCTGCTGCTCACTCGACTCTATCAATGACGCCCGGGCCATAGCTGTGGACCTTGGTTTCAGCCACTTTATAGTAGATATACGTGATGAATTTGGGGATTATGTCATCGACAACTTCGTAGATGAATACATGGCAGGCCGCACCCCAAATCCCTGTGTGCTCTGCAATACGCATATCAAATGGGAAGCACTGCTGAAGCGCGCCGACGCCATGGATTGTGAGTTTATAGCCACGGGGCACTATGCGCAGCTGAATTCCCTTAACGACAGATTCTACGTCTCCCGGGGTATAGACCTCAATAAGGACCAATCATACGTATTATGGGGAATTTCCCAGGCTTGCCTGGGCAGGACAAAGTTCCCAATGGGGAAATACCACAAACCGGCTATAAAGCAGATGGCGCGGGATATGGGTTATCTTGATATCGCCAATAAGAGCGAAAGCTACGAGATATGCTTTGTCCCTGACAATGACTACCGCGGATTCCTCAAAAGGAAAATGCCCGATCTCGAGGCCCGTGTAGATGGCGGCCTTTTTGTAGATATTGACGGCAATAAACTTGGTACACACAAAGGCTATCCTTTCTATACCATCGGGCAAAGGAAGGGCCTCGGTACGGCTTTCGGCAAACCGATGTTCGTCACCGAGATCATTCCTGAGACCAATACAGTCGTACTCGGAGAAGAAAAGGACCTCAACCGCAATGGTATGTGGGTGGGGAAACTCAACATGCAAAAATACGCTACTATCACCGATCGCACACCGGCCCTGACCAAGGTGCGTTATAAGCACGATGGTGAGTCAAGTGTGCTGTTCCAAAAGGATGATCGTATCAAGGTGGAATTCATGCACGAGGTATCCGCTATCGCGCCAGGTCAAAGCGCGGTCTTCTATGAGGGCAATGATGTGATCGGCGGCGGGAATATCTTCTCCAATTTCAACATAGAGAGGTAAGCACTGAGCCACTCCGGTCGCTGTTGAATAACAAAGCCTGTCTTGTTAAACCCCAAACAAAGCTTCACAATACCCGTATCACTAATAGACTATCTACATCGGACTATGGATAATACCCATAGCGATGTCTGCATATTTTTGTATTTTTAGTATCAAACAAGCTACACGCCTGATGATCAAACGGGTTCTATTCTCCTCACTCATAGCCACACTGCTCATACTGGCAGGATGCAAACAGGATAAAGACAATACGACGCTTTCGCCGTTTCTCTATGACTATGCCCCGGTCAATGTAGGCCACTATGTGATCTATGATGTGGATTCTATCGTATTCAGGTTTGCACAGCCGGATAGCCAGCATGTCGATACTGTCCACTACCAGATCAAGGAGTTGGTCCAGGATACTTTCTATGACAATCTCGGCCATCTCAGCTACCGCCTCGAGATATCCAAGCGTTATGATACGCTCAGCCCGCTGGATGTAGTGAGCCGGGCGTGGTACTCATCATTATATTCCTCCAGGTATGAGAAGGTCGAAGATGATCTCCGGTTCATCAAGCTGGTCTTCCCTCCTATCAATGGCGTCACCTGGAAGGGCAACAGCTACCTCCCTGCTTCTGATACCACATCAGACACCTATCAGGTATATGCCGGATGGACTTATACATACTCTGAGGTCAATATCCCTAAAGCGCTCAATGGCCTGGGCTTTGACTCGGCCCTGATAGTCACGGAGGTAAACAATGAAAACCTGATCGACAAAAAACTCAGCCGCGAGACCTATGCCCGTCACGTGGGCCTGATCTATAAAGAATGGGAGGTGATCAATAAGCAGGATGTATCCTCTACATGGGACAGGCCATACAAGGCAAACGGATTCCGGATAAGGCAACGTATACATGCCTACAACCGCTAAAGCATTTTTAGCATTTTATTTGAATCTTATTGCCGAGCTTTAACCTATGGCAAAAGGCATTCTTCTTCATATACGGATCATAGTCCTCTCATTGTTTGTATTGCTTCTTTCAGTAGACTCTGTCCTTGCACAGACTATGACATATTATGTGCAGCTCCGTGATAAGCAGCACAGCACTTACTCACTTAGCCGCCCCGAGGAATTCCTTTCACCAAAGGCTATAGAAAGGAGGCGATCGCAAAACATAGAGATCATCGAAAACGACCTTCCGGTATCAGCTGTATACCTTCGACAGATAGCGGCTATTTGCCCTGTATCTTATTCATTGAAATGGAGCAATGGCGTCGTAGTACGCTCTGATGATCCGTCAGTGGTACAAAGGCTCAAAGCCTTCCCCTTCGTATCCGGGGTCAGGAAGATAAGCAGCGGCGGCCCATCCACACGGCATAAAGTACTCGATGATGTGATGGCTACAAAGGCAGCAGTAAGCCTGATGGATACTACCTTCTATGGCAAGGCTGCCCGCCAGAGCACCATGATACATATCAATAGCCTGCATGAGAAGGGCTACTGGGGCGATGGTGTGATCATCGCCGTGATGGATGCAGGCTTCCTTCATGCCGACTCCAATCGCCTGATGAGGCCCGCATTTGACGCGGGCAGGGTGCTCTATACCTGGAACTTTGTCTTCAACAATAGTGATGTATTTGGCTCCCCTCAGGCGAATCCGCACGGCTGCGAGACATTTTCCTGCATCTCTGCCAACCGGCCCTACGAAATGGTAGGCACGGCACCCAATGCAAGCTTCCTGCTTTTTCAGACGGAAGATGAGCGCTCGGAAACCATCGTAGAAGAGTACAACTGGGCCGCTGCCGCTGAGCGCGCGGATAGTATGGGTGCCAGTGTCTTTTCCACTTCATTGGGCTATACGACCTTTGATAATACTGACACCATAGACAATCACAGCTATGCAGATATGACCGGTCATACGACGCCCATCGCCATAGCAGTCAACAGAGCCGCCTCGAAAGGTATCCTGATTATCAATAGCGCGGGCAATGAGGGTGCGGAAGCGTGGCATTATATAGCTACACCCGGAGATGCCGATAGTGGTGTGACGGTAGGCGCTGTGACTCCCGCGTCTATTATTGCGGCCTTTAGCAGCCGCGGGCCCAACTCATCCGGACAGGTCAAGCCTGATGTATGCGCACAAGGCAATCCGGCTACCCTGGCCAATATCAATGGCGCGGTCGCCACAGCCAGTGGCACTTCTTTCTCCTGCCCTATCACTGCCGGCGCTTTTGCATGCCTGAGAGAAGCATTCCCATCTGCACCCAATATGATCATCGTCGATGCTGTGCGTCGCAGTTGCAGCCAGTACAGTCACCCCGATGGGGACTATGGATATGGCATACCTGATTTCGGAGATGCTTATGATAGGCTGAAAGCCCTGTACCCCGATGACACTATAGCTTATGTCAGCTCTACACGGATCTTCCCAAATCCCTTTACGACCTCATTCAAAGTGATCATGACCGATCTGATAAAGGATTCGATCAACACAGCCGAACTCTATGACTACTCCGGCCAGATCGTGTGGAACGGATCGGCGCATACCATCACATTCCTGCACAATATCTGGGAGATCACCCCACCGGCCAATCTCGCTGCAGGAGTCTATGTACTCAGCGTCAATAAGACACGGAAGTACAGGCTGGTGAAGAAGTAAAGCCCTCCTTATGCTACTGATTCTACATCTCCTCAGGTCGTTTGGCCTACGAAGAAGGCTTTATAAAGGACTCGACATATTAATAAACAATTAATGATTTATAGGGGTAAATAGTTTTATTATCAATGCGTTTTCGGTCTCTGATAGATACTTTGCAATCGCACTTTCTGCGACATTAGGATGACAATTCCTCTTCTTCCGTATTCCGTTGCTTGATAGAGTGGTGGTAGTAGATAGCCGCATTGATCTCATAGCCTATGAGCAGCACAAAGGCATTTATATTAAACCAGATCAATATGATCATTACTGTCCCGATAGACCCATAGAGTTTGCTATATCGGGCGTAGTGATTGAGGTAGTATGAGAAGCCAACCGAAGCGAGTATAGATAATACAGTCGCTATAGTCGATCCGGTTGATATAAAGCGGTACTTTTTTTTAGTAGCCGGGCCGTAATAATAGATCAGCGAGATAGAGAAGAAGAACAGAAGTACAATAGATATAAATCGTATAAAGGTAAATAGTGTCCTGGTAAACTTATCATGGATATGAAGCAGCTCAAACACCCAGGACAACAGGTTCTGCCCCAATACGACAAAAACAAGCGAGAAAATAAACAGCGCCACCAGCAGCATCGATATCTTAAGCGCCACAAACCGCGTATTCAGAGCTGACCTGCGCTTATAATGGTCATAGTTTTTGTCAAAGGAGTGCATCATTGCCACCACACCATTCGATGTAAGAAACATCGTTAGCAAGAAAGTACCTGTCAGCAAGCTCGGCCTTTTATGGATCACCTCTTTTAGTATTGGTCCTATAAAATTCCACAGGAACTTAAACACATCCGGGCTCGGCGTCACGCTGCGCAGCAGGTTTTGCACATAGCTATCTATATCCACTTTGTGATAGAAGCTCAGTATGAAGGGCACCAGCGAGATCACAAACAGGATAGCGGGAAACAAAGACAAAAAGAAACTGAAAGCAATAGCCCGTGCACGGAGGTTGAGCGAGTTCTTTTTGATCTCATAGTTGAAGAATTTGTACACGTCAAATACCGCCACTCCATCCAGCCCCGGCAGGGTCATGGTACGCATCCACTGGTCCCACTCTTCGAGATGGGGGTTCTTCCGTACTAGCTTCTTCCAAAGTTTGATCATCAGCAGTCAAATATAATTGATACGCTTAAATATCCGCCTGCGCGAAATAAGGCTTTAATCTATCTGTGAGAAAAGCCGGCGCATGCAGCATTTTGCGTGTATTCGCATCGAGGAATATCAGCTGCGTCTCTCCTTCGTTAATAAGCTTGGCAGACTCATTGTATATCTCATATTTGAATTGTATAAAACGCCCCGGCATTTCCGTCAGTATCGTCCTGACAGTTATCAGTTCATCATAAAAGGCCGGTCCGATATATTTGATATTCATCCTCGTGATCGGCAGCATGATACCTCCTAGTTCCATCTCTTTGTATGGCATACCCAGCGCCCGGATAGCCTCAGAACGTGCTTCCTCATAGTAGTGGGCATAGTTGCCATAGTAGACATAGCCCATCTGGTCCGTGTCCGCGTACCTGACTCTTATCTTATGATCGTGTGTATACATATGGCGCTAAAGATAAAATGTTAATCCGTAAACCGGATATGTCCCTACATTTGTCTTTTACATTCCACTATTATCCATCCTCTACCCGTTATTCTGTATTACCTATTCTCTATCTATTATTTATATTAGCAGGATGCAATTTACCGCCAAGGATATAGCCGCTCTGCTCGGAGGCACACTCGAAGGAAACCCCGATCAGGTCGTGACTGGCATCGCCAAAATAGAGGAGGCAAACTCATACTCGCTTTCATTTATCGCCAATCCAAAATACGAGCAATACGCCCAAACAGCTGAAGCAGGCATCCTCCTGATCAATCAGGTTCTCCCCGTTTCAAACGAAAAGATAGGCGCCATGATCAGAGTAGCCGATCCCTACGCCGCTTTCACCACACTCCTGGAGCTTTATCAGAAACTCATTTCTCAAAAACAAGAAAAAGGCATCCAGCAGCCTTCACACATCGGCAACGGCAGTACTCACGGCAGCGATCTTTTCTTAGGTGCTTTCGCTTACATAGGAGAAAATGTCACCATCGGCCGCAATGTCAAAATATACCCGGGCTCATACATAGGAGATGAAGTATCTATCGGAGATGATACATTGATCCACGCTGGTGCGAAAATCTACGAAGGCTGCAAGATCGGCAAGGGTTGCGTGATACATGCAGGAGTGGTCATAGGTGGTGACGGATTTGGATTTGCTCCATTGGCCGACGGCAGCTATAAAAAAGTCCCGCAACTCGGCATCGTAGAAATAGGCAATGACGTAGAGATCGGCGCCAATACGGTGATCGACAGAGCCACCATAGGTGCTACCATCGTTAAGAATGGTGTCAAACTAGACAACCTCATCCATATCGCACACAATGTGGAAATAGGCGAGAACACAGTGATCGCAGCCCAGACGGGGATATCCGGCAGCACGCGCATAGGCCGGCAAGCTATGATAGGCGGCCAGGTAGGTATCATAGGCCATATCCGCATAGCAGATGGAGTCAGGATCAACGCACAAAGCGGCGTTTCTAAATCCATAGAGGTAAAAAACAAAGCGGTTACAGGCTCTCCCGCCGCCGAGTTCCGTGACCACTACAAAGGCCTGGCTTATATCAAACTCATACCCGAACTGATGAAAAGAATAGATGAATTGGAGAAGCAATTAAATAAAGATCCGCATATATAGACCCACTTTGTATTTCTCCTCTCCTATTTTAGAAGAGGCCGGGAGTGGTAAGGCGGCGAATTTGTTTTTGCAAAACATATCCGTACACCTACTATCGCTTATCGGGCAACTCAGATTATTTTAAAATCTTTAACTTCCCATTTCATATCACTATAGCAATACCTGGCAGCTATCAGCGTTTTGTTCATTCGTATGGATATATACAAAAGACGGACTAATCTCAAACTCGTACTGCTGGTCATCGCCATAGGTATAGGGCTTTTCACGACCATTTACACCAACTATCTCACCAATAAGATAGCAAGGGAAGAGAAGCGAAAGGCTAAGCTATGGGCAGCGGCGATCACCAGCAAGGCCCATCTCGTACACTATACCAACCAGCTCTTCGAGCGCCTCGCATCCGATGAGCGCAAAAAAGTCGACGTCTGGTCGCAAGCCACTCAGCTCCTCACCGATCCTCAGATCGAGAATGGCGACATCCTCGCCTTCTGTAGCCAGATCATCACAAACAATACCGACATCCCCGTCATTCTCGCCGATGAGAATGGCAAACTCATCAAGTATCGCAACTTCCAGATCAAGGGAGACGAAGCCAAACTCAATATCGCCGACGGTCAATTCGAAGCCTTTCGTATCTATCCTCCGATCATAGTATCTTTTGAGTCCAAGAAGAACTTTATATACTACAAAGATTCCAACCTTTTCAGCGAGCTCAAGAAAACACTAAACGATATCATCTCCTCATTTATCACCGAGGTGGTCATCAATACAGCTTCGGCACCCGTGATCATGATCGACCCAATGGACCATGTGATAGGCTTCGGCAATATCGACTCCACTGAGATCAAAAATCCCGCCCGGGTCAAAGAACTCATCATATCCATGAGCCATATTCATGATCCGATCGAGGTCGATCTGGGTGATGGCGGCAAGAAGCTGATCTACTACGACGACTCTACTGTGCTCAAACAACTTAAGGTTTTCCCATACATCCAGCTTGGCATATTCAGTTTGTTCCTGGTGTTCTCTTATTTTGCATTCAGTAGCTCGCGCCACGCGGAGCAGAATATGGTCTGGGTCGGCATGGCCAAAGAAACTGCACATCAGCTCGGCACTCCCATATCCTCGCTCGGCGCCTGGATAGAATACCTTAAAGAAACTGACCCAACCCTTGCCAATAACAGCACACTAGGTGAAATGGAACATGACGTCGAGCGGCTCACGCTCGTAGCAGACCGCTTCTCCAAGATCGGCTCCGTGCCTCAGCTCAAAGCCGAAAATGTCAAAGACACCCTCGAGCGCAATATCGACTACATGCGCAGGCGCGCTTCCAAAGATGTACACTTTGGCCTCGACTGCCCCGATGATCAGCTTACCTTTGCTATCAATACACAGCTGTTCGATTGGGTACTGGAGAATCTGTACAAGAACGCCCTCGATGCTATGCAGGGCGCGGGCAGCATTAATACGGCGGTCTCTTCCGATAGTAGCAAAGTATACCTCGATGTCACAGACAGTGGCTGCGGCATCCCGCGCAACAGGCAGAAAACTATTTTCGAACCGGGCTTCAGTACCAAACGCAGGGGATGGGGCCTGGGCCTCTCCCTCACTAAGCGTATCGTAGAATCTTACCATAGCGGCAAGATATATGTCAAGCATTCTGAGGTAGGCAAAGGCACGACCTTCAGGATAGAAATCCCGAGAAATGTGTAATTTGACTCACGGATCATCGGGCTGGGCTGTTAAAGCCTTCCCCTTGGGGGAAGGTTTGGATGGGGCCTGTATTTATTAACTTCGCATTCATGAAAAATACCCTCACCAAAGAAGGTAAACAGGAAGTACTCGACCGCCTCGACAAGCTCACTGAGACGACCGAACGAAAATGGGGCTCCATGCTCGTCAATCAGATGCTTGCCCACATGAATGATGCCCACAAGATCGCGCTGGGTATGAAAGCTGTAAAGGACACTTCAACCTTCTTTAGCCATAATATTATGTTTCCCGCAGCCGTATATATACTCCCTTCATGGCCCAAAGGAGAAAAAACTGCTCCCGAACTTGACCAAAAACAGGAAGGCACCAAAGCCCGTAACTTTTATACAGAACTTGAATTCCTCAAAAAAATGATGGATATTTTCGAAGAACGTGAGGCCACCAAGATGCACCCGCATCCCATGTTTGGCCAGTTGACCAAGAAGCAATGGGCCGATCTCCTCAAAAAACACTTCGACCACCATCTGCGCCAGTTCAGTGTTTAATATTGCTAATAAATCCAGGCTGATTGTATTTGGCTGTTAAAACTTTCCCCTTTGGGAAGATTTGGATGGGGCCGGTTTTCACTATCTTAGCAGCAAATAATCTCCATGAAGTTAGACATTCTCGCTATCGGTGCCCATCCTGATGATATAGAATTGAGTTGTGCAGGAACCCTGCTGGCACAAATAGCACAAGGCTCCAAAGTTGGAATACTAGACCTCACACAGGGCGAACTCGGTACTCGCGGTTCCGCCGAGATGCGCCAGCAGGAAGCGGAAGCGGCAGCAAAAATAATGGGGGTTGCTGTCCGCGAAAATGCAGGCTTCGCAGATGGCTTTTTTCAAAACGACAAAACGCATCAACTGGAACTCATAAAGTATATCAGGAAGTACCAGCCCGATATGATTATCACCAATGCCACACATGACCGCCATCCGGATCATGCCAAAGCAGCACAGCTTACCATCGATGCATCATTTCTATCGGGCCTTTCCAAAATAGAAACAGAGTTAAACGGTGTGGCGCAAAAAGCTCATCGCCCCAGTGTCGTGTATCATTATATACAGTCGCTTGATATTACACCGTCTTTTGCCGTAGATATTACTCCACACCTTGACAAAAAACTGGAGGCCATTGCGGCTTACACATCGCAATTTTATAATCCAAACTCAAAAGAACCCGGCACATTTATTTCCTCACCCGAGTTTCTCGAATTTGTCAAGAGCCGCGCTTCACATTTCGGAGTGCCTATTGGCGTGAGGTTTGCAGAAG
>JAOQAO010000264.1 GCA_025963485.1 Bacteroidota bacterium
TTTCTGATTTCGGATTGAATACAAGTTTCAATTCTCCTGCAAACCACTTCACCAGCACCTCTTAAATAATTGGTACACAATTCCGTATCCGGTTTTCTATCAAGTAATCAATAACCAATCATAAAAAACGCACTGCAATACCGCAGGGCAAAAAACAAACAAGATGAATATAATCAAAAAGACAATCGATCTCGGCGGCGGACGCACTATCGAGCTCGAAACGGGCAAACTGGCCAAGCAGGCCGACGGCTCTGTAGTGCTGAAGTATGGCAATACCATGCTCCTCGCTACTGTTTGCGCCGACATTCAGGCCAAAGAAGGTGTGGACTTCATGCCGCTGACTATCGAATACCAGGAGAAATTTGCCGCAGCAGGTAAGTTCCCGGGAGGCTTCTTCAAACGTGAAGCAAGGCCTAGCGAAAACGAAATACTCATCTCACGTCTGGTAGACAGGGCCCTCCGTCCACTGTTCCCGGATGACTACCATGCCAACGTGGTCGTACAGATCATGCTTATATCAGCTGACCTCAATGAACTGCCCGATGCACTGGCTTGCCTCGCGGCATCTGCGGCACTCGCAGTATCTACTATACCTTTCGCAGCACCTATCTCTGAGTGCCGCGTAGCCAAGATCAACGGACAACTGGTGATCAACCCGTCTAAATCTGACGTAGAAGGCCCTAACACGACCCTCGATATGATCGTAGCAGCTACCGCCGAGTCTATCGTGATGGTAGAGGGTGAAATGGCTGAAGTGAGCGAAGAGGAAATGGTACAAGCAATCAGCTTCGCACATGAGATGATCAAAAAGCAAGTAGCTGTGATCAAGGAAATGGAAACTGAGAGCGGCACCGGTACTAAGCGTACCTACTCTCACGAGAAGAACGATGAAGACCTGAAGGCCAAGATCCACACTGCTGCATATGACAAATATGTAGCTATCGCAGCACAAGGACTGGCTGACAAGCACAAACGCAAAGAACTATTCGACGCAGTACAGGATGAATTTCAGGCGACCCTCACTCCCGAGGAGCTGAAAGAAAAGGCCTTCCTGATCGGCCAGTACTTTCACCACGAGGAGAAAGAAGCTGTACGCTGGTCAATGCTCAATAACAATATCCGCCTCGACGGCCGTAAGATGAATGAGATCCGCCCTATCTGGTCAGAAGTAGGATACCTGCCTTCGCCCCACGGATCGGCTATCTTCACACGTGGAGAGACACAGTCGCTCACTACCATCACTCTCGGTACATCCCTCGATGCACAGACGGTAGACAACGTACTGCGCAACGAAGAGAAGAAATTCATGCTGCACTATAACTTCCCTCCATTCTCTACCGGCGAGGCACGTACGCCGCGCGGCACGAGCAGAAGGGAAACAGGCCACGGCAATCTCGCTCAGCGCGCGCTGATGAGGGTCATGCCATCTGACATACCATATACTGTGCGCATCGTATCTGATATCCTCGAGTCAAACGGCTCATCATCTATGGCTACCGTGTGCGCAGGTACACTGGCGCTGATGGATGCAGGTATCCAGATCAAAGCGCCTGTATCAGGTATCGCGATGGGCCTCATCACAGATGGCAAGGGCAAAAGCGTAATCCTGTCTGACATCCTCGGTGATGAAGATCACTTAGGTGATATGGACTTCAAGGTCTGCGGTACTGCTAAGGGTATCACTGCCTGCCAGATGGACATCAAGATCGACGGACTGTCAAACGAACTCCTGACACAAGCCCTCAACCAGGCTAAAGAAGGTCGCCTCCACATCCTCGGCAAACTGACTGAAACTATGTCAGCCCCACGTACTGAGTACAAGGCTCACGCCCCTAAGATCGAAGTGATATTTGTCGATCAGGAATATATCGGTGCGATCATCGGGCCTGGTGGCAAGATCATACAGGAAATGCAGAAAACTACTGGTTCTACCATCACTATCACTGAAGAAAACGGCAAGGGCCGCGTAGAAGTATTCGGACCTAACGCTCAGACGGTAAACTCTGCCCTCGCTCTCATCCGCGGTATCGTATCAGTACCTGAAATAGGTGAAGTGTACGAGGCTACTGTCAAGTCTATCATGCCTTACGGCGCATTCGTAGAGTTCATGCCGGGCAAGCAAGGGCTGCTCCACATCTCTGAAGTATCTAACAGGCGCCTCGAAACTATGGAAGGCGTGCTGAAAGAGAACGAAGTGATCAAAGTAAAACTCCTCGACGTAGACAAGAAGACTGGCAAGTACAAGCTGAGCCGCAAGGTGCTGCTTGACAAGGCTGATATGAACTAAATCTGGTGGCGGTTGGCTGGTGACAGTTGGCTGGTAATACAAATAAATTTTAAGCGGGGCTTCGGTTCCGCTTTTTTTATTGCATTATGCCGTCCTAATAAGGAAGGCCAGACAAATCGAGTGCATTAATATCACGGGTTGACCGCGACGTACTTCCAGGCGGCAGGGGTGCCGTTTTTCCCCGTTGTACCCTCCTGCTCACAGTAGAGCATATATTTTCTCGAGGGGCAGTTCTTTTTGAAATCCTGCAGAGAAGCAGGCCAGTCCATCCTACCCGTATTATCGTGCACAAACCTGCCACTGGTACAATCCAAAAAAGCAGGTATAGGCTTACTCTCTAAAGAAAACGGATGAGCATCTCCCGTCAGGGACTCTGTATAGGCCTTATTCGGATTGAAGTTTAACGCGTCATTTTTTAACGCATACCATACATAGTAGCCATCATTTTTGTACTGAAGAAGGAAGCAAATATGTGTCACCTCGCCGGTCGTAAAGGGGAAGCTCTTGTATAGACCTTCATTGCAACGGAAGCCCCAAAACTCCTCACAGGAATAATCGACAGTTTTACCGTTGGTATCTTTGAATCTAGCCTTCAGGTAGCGCATATGCGATCCTGTGGTATATAGGAAGCGCCACTTTTGAAATGTCAGGTGCTCACCTTTGCCACTTTTAAATTCTTCATATGTTCTGAATACCATTGGCTCACCGTTTATCTGGTCGACTGCCGGTTCAGCATATGCGGCAGGTGCAGGCCACGCTGGCTGCAGGCCACGGTGGCTGTCGGCAGATAGTATAGCTATAAAAAGAAGAACAAACAGTAGTGAAACAGATAGAAGCGTTTTAAACATATTTTCAGGATTTGTGCCAAATATATAAAAATGGACATAGAAGAAACCATCACCGAATAGTCGGGTAAGAATCACCTCAAATGGCTTAGCACAGATTTTGCTGCTGATTAATCCTAAACCAATACCATGGACAGCGAAAAAGACAACGACAAGGAGAAACAACCGCAGAAACCAGAGATCGAACATCCTGATAAACCTGAAATCGAAAACCCAGATCCTGTACCACCTAAGCCTGAACCCGAAGTTCCCAAAGACCCCCCGCAGGATCCACCTAAGAGTTCGGAGTCCAATCCGTATGCTGCTATCTGGTGATGCCTGTTAGAGTTACTTTACTTGCATTCACTCTTCAATTCCCGTTGGGCATTCTGGTGTCCTAAAGCAACTGCGTGAGCCATGTCTTCACAGAATTTGGATCGCATTTTTAGCTGCTGATATGCTAATCCGCGATTGTAATATATATCCGGGTCTTGGGGAGACAACGTTATAGCTCTCGTGTAATCCCCGATAGCAGCTTTATATTTTCCTAGCTGCTCTGACACCCCGGCTCTGACCTGGTAGATGTATACATCCTCAGGTTTTATCTTTATGGCCATTTCAAAATCAGACTGCGCTCCTTTATTATTATTCAGTTTGCTTTTAGCCTCTGCCCTATTGCAGATCGCCCGGATATAGCCCGGATCGAGTTTGATAGCCTCGTCAAAGTCGACAATGGCTATTGAATCCTGGCCTAGTTCCATCCTCGCACACCCCCTATCATGATATGCTTCCGCATCCTTGAGGGGATAGTTCAATAAATCTCGTCAGGTCGATTATAGAACCCATATAATCCCCGATAAAATATCTCGTGCTTCCCCTGTTGAAAAGGGCTTTGAGAGCCTTTGGATCCACGGACATTGCCTTTTCAAATTCAACTATAGCGCAGCTGTAGCAGCCCAGTAATCCGTGGACTGTACCGCGGGCATTGTAGTAATCAGGCTTCAAGGAATCTTTTTCTATTGCCGAATTAAAATGCTTTAAGGCTTCTGAATAATTCGTTCTCTGCATTTCCTCTTTGCCTATTTTGAAATGCAGCTCGGCGGAAATAGTATCAATAGCATTTTTAAGAGAAGTATGCTGGTCAAGCGTAGAGTCCACGCTGGATTGCCCATACATTTCTACCCTGAATATGATTATAAGTAAAAGGAGGATCGTTTTCATATCACTCGAAGATAATATCAGGACGGCAGATTTTCCGATAAAACTACATTTACCGGACTCATGGGTACAGATACAGGCAGGCTATCTCTCGCTGCTATTCCAATAGTCCGGCTGAGGTTTGGGATTCCTTCCGTTTTACCTCGTCTATTTTTAATCTTTTGAAAAATGTAGGAATGACGCCCTGCTGTTATTGTGAAACACTCACCTCGGAAGGCGCTGTGGCAACAGTTGCTTCCTGAGGATAGTCATTCAGGACGGCAGCTTTCTGCTTGACCGCTTCAAACTGTTCATCGTACTGCTCATGGTTGGTGCCCATGATGCGGTCCCAGATATTGTAGTAGAGGCCGTAGTTGCAGCGGACATATTTGTGGTGCATGTTGTGGTGTACTGATGTATTGTGCCAGCGGGTAATGGCATTGGTGGTGAAGCCGCTCGGGAATAGCTCAAAGCCGAGGTGGCCCATGACATTCAGCACCGTCTGATAGATGACCCAGATGAAGATAGCTATCGGATGCAGCGGCATCAGGAATACCATGATAGGCAATATCGCAACCTCGATCAGCGCCTCTATGGGGTGGAAAGCAAAAGCTGCCCAGGGGGTCGGATTCGTAGAGAGGTGATGGATGCGATGTACGTACTTGTATATTTTGTCCCAATGCATGAAGCGATGCATCCAGTAGAAGTAGGTATCGTGTATCAGGATGAATGCTGCCACAGAGAACAAGAAATAACCGACACTGTGCGCGTGGAAGTCCTTATAGACCTGCGTATAGCCATGCATCTTGAGCCAATAGACCCCTCCTCCCACTCCGGCGAATATGGCAAGTGAAAGTATAGAGTATATCATTTCACGCTTTATATTTTTACGGTCAGGATATTTAGCCTGTATCTTATGGTTGGTATATTTCTCGCGCTTCCAGATATAAAAGATGAGGTAGGCGATACCGGCAAAGAAGGCGTACCGGAGTACGATCAGCGGAAATACTTTCAGCATGTGTTTGATGACATCCATATGGCGGAGCTTTTATACTGATATAAATATAAGTGGCTGATCCGGTATAATGCAGTGGTCTTTTACCAATAGCAGATAAAACTCTATGAAATCCCTGATTAGCCTACCGAAACGGTGTTAACCTTTTCTTATTAGATAATTAATTCTATTTTGGCGTATCATTCAAATCCATACATGAGCAATCTATTTAAGGTCAAGTCTGTAGAAACGATCATCAAGCAGAACGAGGAAGCCGGGGAAGCTAATACACTCAAGCGCACCCTCGGCCCGGTCAATCTCGTGGCGCTGGGTATCGGCGCTATCATTGGTGCGGGGTTATTCTCGATCACCGGCCTGGCAGCGGCTAATAATGCAGGCCCGGCGGTCACTATATCATTTGTCATAGCCGCAGTGGGCTGCGCTTTTGCAGGTCTCTGCTATGCCGAGTATGCCTCTATGATCCCTGTAGCGGGCAGCGCTTATACTTATACATATGCTACGCTTGGTGAGCTGCTCGCATGGATCATCGGCTGGGACCTCGTACTGGAATATGCCGTGGGTGCCGCTACTGTGGCCATCTCGTGGTCGCGCTACCTGGGTAAGTTTCTCCAGCACTATGGTGTCAACCTGCCGCCGCAGGTGATGATGTCGCCGTTCGATAGTGTGACATCTCCGGAGGGAGTGGTCGTGCATGGCTTTATCAATCTTCCTGCGGTAGTGATCATTATCGCCATGTCATTTGTCCTGATCAAAGGGACGAAGGAATCAGCCCTGACCAATGCGCTCATCGTAGCGCTAAAGGTCTCTGTGGTCCTTGTTTTCATATTCCTCGGATGGGCCTACATCAATCCTCACAACTACGACAATTATATCCCGGCCAACACCGGCAAGTTTGGTGAGTTTGGGTGGAGTGGGATCATCCGTGCGGCGGCTATTATCTTCTTTGCCTATATCGGTTTCGATGCAGTATCGACAGCAGCTCAGGAAGCCAAGAATCCTTCCCGCGACATGCCTATAGGTATCCTGCTTTCGTTGGGCATCTGTACCGTGCTTTATATCCTTTTTGCGCATGTGATGACAGGCCTGGTACCTTATACTGCATTCAAGGGACAGGATGGCATAGCGCCGGTCGCCGTGGCTATCGCAGCCACTCCTTACGTCTGGCTGCAGCAGCTCGTGATACTGGCTATCCTGGCAGGCTATTCATCAGTGATCATGGTGATGCTGATGGGGCAGTCCAGAGTTTTCTTCTCCATGGCCAAAGACGGCCTGCTGCCAAAAGTATTTGCAGATGTACATCCCAAATTTAAAACGCCTTACAAGTCCAATCTTATCGTCATGGCCTTTGTCTGCCTCTTTGCGGCATTCATTCCGGCGCGTGTAGTGGGTGAGATGACCAGTATCGGTACTTTGTTCGCATTTGTCCTGGTGTGCATAGGCGTTATCGTACTGCGCCATACGAGGCCGGATATACCAAGGGCATTCAAGACGCCACTCGTGCCACTCGTGCCTATACTCGGGATCGTGACATGCGTCTTTATGATGGTGTTCCTGCCGGGTGATACCTGGATCAGGTTGATCGTTTGGATGGCTTTGGGCTTTGTAGTATACTTTGCCTATAGCAAGAGAAACAGCAGGCTGAATAAGTAAGAGCTGGATACCTGGATATTTGTAACCTTGCTCATACAAAACAAAACTATCACTTCACCACTTCACAGCGCCCTATCGCATTGATACCGGGACCGGAGAGTGAGTAGGCATACGTCCCTGCGCTCAGGTCATGTGTATCCAGTGTGACCTGATGATCTCCTGCTGATTGCGTACCTGCATAGAGTACCTTTACCTCCTTGCCGGTAGCATCATACAGTTTAAGGCTGATGAAATTCTTTTCTGCCAGGTAATAAGTGATCTCCGTTTTATCGCTACAAGGATTGGGCGCATTGGATAGTTTGTTCATTGCATCAGTCCTTATATCGTTATTGCTCAGGCCACCGAGCCTGCAGCCTGTTCCCTTTTTGAATAGCTTCACAAATGCATCTGGCGGAACGACACGTACATTGCTGTCGAGCAACTGTACTGCCGAGATGACGCTATCCACATCATGGTCCCAGACATGGACGCTCACCAAAGTATAACCATCCGCCACTGAAGGATCATGCGGTAAGCCACGAATAAAATCTGCCAGGGAAGGCGCGGTCACATAAGACTGCCAAAGCGTATACCGGGCACTGATAAATGGCTTATCGTTGAAGCATGTGGCAAAACCTCTTAACCCCACATAGCCACCATCAAAGGTGTAGTAAAACATAGCATCGATATTGGGCTGCGTGAAATATGGCGCGAGGCGCTGGGGATAATAAACGTCCCCGATCACATTGACGATAGAGAGGTCAGCTTTCTGCATCATGCGCGCGGTGATGGCCGCTGCGGAATCCACATGAGGATAAAGATCCGGGTAGAAATAGCCCATACCCGACGGACCGGCTATGAAATAATCCTG
>JAOQAO010000267.1 GCA_025963485.1 Bacteroidota bacterium
TGGTTATATTTTCTGTGACCGAGGAGTTCGCTGTACAGCCATTGTCTGTTACGGTCAGTCCTACGGTTTTGACGCCTATAGTAGGCCAGGTGATCGTATATGGCCCTGCTCCCGTTCCACTCACTACGGTCCCACCGCCAAAGCTCCATGTGTAATTAGCCGTCCCCGATACCTGGGCCACAGTAGCGGTTACACTTTGTCCGGTACAGGTTGTCGTGGGGTTCAGCGTAAACGCAGCATTAGCTGAGTCTACAGTGACCGTTCTGGTGGCATTCGATACGCATCCGTTGTCCGATACAGTGACCGAGATGGTCTTTGTACCTCCAGTACTCCATTGTACCGTATAGGGGCCACTTCCGCTCCCGCTTATGATCGATGAGCCCGCATCAAAATTCCACGTGTAGGTAGCTGTGCCCGAAACGCTGCTGAGTGAGATATTGTCGTTCGTGTTTTTGCAGACCGGATTGGCAGAGGCATTGATGGTGGGGATCACAGGCGTGACGACAGATACGGTCACCGTGGTATCCGCTTTGCAGAGGTAGTGATCAGAGGCTTCTACGGAGTATGTGGTCGTGGTCGTAGGCGACACTGAAATGGTTGGCCCTGTTTGACTGCCCGGACTCCATGCATAGGTGTAGGGAGCTGTGCCTCCTGTGATGACAGGTGCGCTGAGGTTCACCGGATTGCCGGAGCAGATCAGTGTGTCATGGGGTTTGGTGATCACAGGGCAGGTATTAAGCTCCAGTACCACGGTCCTGTTTATGGGAGATCCTGTAGGATTGCCGGTCAGCGTTCCGTCGCAGCTATTGTCTATCCATTGGCCGCTGGGCTGCATGATAGCGCAGTCCTCCCCATAGGCACACCAGTAGGCATTGGTCCCTGTACATAGTGAGCACCCAAAGGTGCCATTATAGCATCCCGGCCGCAGGTTATTCGGGTCGCCAGCGGTCCAGTTGAAAAACGTGGCTGGCTGACCCGTCGCCATCACTCTCCAGGAGAATAGTGTCGAACTGTCGGTGATACCCAGCCAGACTGCGTTGCCCGATCCGGCTATGGCGTACACGCCTTGTACAAACAGCGCTCCGCTCACGTCGCTGTTTTCCTGAGTATTGTCTATGATCAGCTGCGGTACATTAAGATTGGCTGCGTCGCGATGGGCATTGATGCCGGTCTTCGGCGTAGTGCTGTAGTAGTACATGCTGCACGGCTGCGTAGCCACATATAGCCTGCGGTATCCGGCAGGGTTGAGGTGCGCATTCACGAGATTAGAATCGCAGGTGCTGAACTGTGCGAAGCCAGGCATGCATAAAAGCAAAAGCCCTAATAAGATATAAGTTGATCTGGGTATAGAATTCACATCAGAAAAATGAATCGCGAATATATGACAAAAGAGGCAAAAATCGGCCCGATGGTTGCTTTCTGAGGCAGACATAAATAAAAAAGCGGCCTGTATTTTCTACAGCCCGCTTTTTTGTGCCTTTTTATCTGCTTTAGTTGACAGATTGGGAGTCCTTATATTTCTTCATGTCATGTGAGCTCTTTGCCAGGATGATAGCGCCGGGTATGGTGGTAGCAGTACCTGCTATCAGGAAAATAGTACCAAATACCACCTCTACACTATGAGAGATCGCTGAAGACCCCAATAAGCCATTAGAAGTGGCGCCATATCTGATGTCATTGTTCAGGCCTGTCACTCCTACTGCCATCAGGGCGCTGCCGCCTATCAGAAAGGTGCCTCCTATGGCTGTCAGCGCTATCCCGGCATTTCTCTTTCTTTCAGCATTCTCGTATCTCCTGCTGGATATTTCGCCACCTACATTCATCTCACTATAGCCCACCTGAGCCAGTGTAGGATGGAAAATTGCGATCGACGCTACCTCCGGCGTATTCAGCGTTGTATGATGCTTAAACATAATAGAGGAATGCGCGCTTTGAGCATTGGATATAAATGTTGCACACAATGCAAAAAGAAGGATGAAAAGGACTTGCTTTTTCATAGAGAGGTGATTTTGTTGATTATATAAATATATGGTCTAAAAATAGATAAATTACCTTTTCCCAAAATACCCACTGGCACTTATTTTAAAAAAAGCAGAGGTTTTTCCTGTCAGACTCTTTCCAGCTTGATTTGTTTGGACCCTTTGATCCGGATGGGCACCATTTCCTCTTCTACGTTGGTGAGTTCCAGGCCGAAATCTTCCGGTGTGGACAGGCTGATGGATTTGATGATCCGATAGCACTTCACGACAAACTGCTCAAAAGGTGTGAGGGCATCATCGATAGCCACGCGCGTATTGAGGATGATAAACTTGAAATCCGCAGGCATGTTATATTTGCGCAAAGACGGATAATGGGAGAGTTCATCTACTTCTCCGCTTTGCACCATTTCTTCCACTATCTTTTTGAACATCAGGTTCACCTTATGCTCCACCTTAAATCCAAATGATAGCTTCACGAAAAAACACCTCCTCGGTATGATCGTATCCACACCATAGGTGATACCATACGGATCGTTGGTGATCTCCACGTGTACGAACCAATATATATCCGCACGCTTCGGCCGCTTGCGGAATATCGAGTAGATGATATTGGAGTCGATATGGCTCTTGTCATTGGCCATGCTCATATATACCAGGTTGTTTGCCTCCTTGGCTATGGACTCGTCTTTCATCAGGTCCTTGAGCGGAGCGACGTAGTCCTTGACCTCGACAAATTCCGTATGCTTCTTGCGCAGCAACCGTGCCTGATAAAATACATACATCAATCCGAAAAGCGTCACAGCTATAAGGAAAGTGAACCAACCTCCATGCGGGAATTTATTTAGATTGGATACAAAGAAGGCTCCTTCCACCATGTAGAGGAAAACTGCCAGCAGTACCACGATGAGCATAGGCTTGCGCTGGATAAATTTTAGGTATACGAGCAGCGCCGTGGTCATGAGCATATTGATGATGATCGCGAGGCCGTATGCCGCTTCCATCTTTGCCGATTCCTTGAATAGCAATACCACTCCGACGCAGCCTGCAAAAAGGAACCAGTTCATAAAAGGGATATACATCTGGCCCTGGTGATTGGTAGGATAGATAACCTTCAGGTTTGGCCAGAGGCGGAGCTTCATGGCTTCATTCACCAGGGTGAAGCAGCCCGTGATCAACGCCTGAGATGCAATGATGGTAGCCATCGTAGCGACTGCCACGCCTATCGGCAAAAACCACCTCGGCATCATATCATAGAAAGGCGTAGCTACAGGACAGCCCCTACCCATACAGCCGAGCAGATAGGCGGACTGTCCAAAATAATTCAGCAATAGCGCAATGATCACAAACCCCCAGCTCACACGGATATTGAGCTTGCCGCAGTGCCCGAGATCGGAGTATAGTGCCTCACCTCCTGTGGTACAAAGGAATACCGCCCCGAGTAGCCAGAAGCCACCTTTATAGATAAGCACCAGATGTATCGCCCAATACGGATTGAGCGCCTGGAGTACCTGAGGATTTTTGACGATCTCGATAGCTCCGAGCGTACCTATCATCAGAAACCAGATGGTCATCACCGGCCCGAATATCCCACCCACGACCCGCGTACCGAATTGCTGGAACACAAAAAGCCCGATCAGGATCACGATGACAATGGGGACTACGGTAGTGATATTGGGATTGATCAGCCGCAGGCCTTCGACCGCAGAGGCGATAGAGATAGGCGGCGTGATAAAACCGTCAGCTATCAGCGAAGCACATCCTATGAGCGCCGGGAATATGGTCCAGGTCACCTTATACCTCCGCACCAGCGCATAGAGGGCAAAGATACCACCCTCACCACGGTTGTCGGCGTTCAGCGCGAGATAGACATATTTGAATGTGGTCACGACCATCAGCGTCCAGAAGACACAGGAGAGCCCTCCAAAGATCAGCTCCTTTGACAAGGGCTTGTCATGCGTGATCGCACTTAGTACATAGATGGGTGACGTACCGATGTCCCCAAATATAATGCCCAGCGTGATGAGGACACCTGCCGCACTGAGTTTATGCAGGCTGCTATTACTGTCCGACATGCTGGAGGCTTATAGTAGTATGAGAAAATGAATGGCGTGACGAGGCGTCGGAGAGCGGACAATCAGAACAATCCATTTGGGGGTGGTGTAAATTTGTAGTGCAAAGGTAAAGCCTAAAAAACGACTAAAGATAGTTTTGGAGGAAATAAATTTACATCCTCACGCAGTGACAGGATTTCGGTTTATCGTTTTTTTGAATATAATCTTTATAGAATGTGGCAAATCTGCCCAGGTCGTCGGCGTTGATCCAGTCCACACCCGCATCCAGCAGGGTCCTCCAGACATTTTCATCCTGCGGAGCGGCGTAGAACCGTATCTGCCTGCCGTGGTCATGCGCCAGCTTGACCAGTTTCTCCAGTTTCTCCTTTTGCTTTTTAGGCATCACCCCCTTGCCCCGCCAGGTGAAATGGTCCGGATAAGGGTCGCTCACCCGTTCTATAATATATGCCGGGACTGTATCATCGGCCTGGCTGATGGCCCCATCGGCGGTTATATAACCCTCCATGCCTTTGCGCAGACTGGTCCATGGCCTGTTGCCGGTGATGAGTAGCTTGATCGGTCCGCCCTGACCCATCCGGTCGCAGAATAGCCCCTTATACTTTTCGATCAGTTCCTTCAGCTTCACATAGGCAGCCTCCGGCTCACTTTTGAACTCCACCATAAAGATCGTCGGTGTCGTATCTCCTTTATATACCCAGCCGCCATTTGCCCTGACCCGGTCTTGTATCGGCCTCAGGTATAGCTCCTCTATATCTTTCTTTTTGTCGAGGTCCGTCGGGTTGTGATTGACCACCAGCTTGCCATCATGCAGCCACACATCTATCTCTATAGATTTATAGCCATAGCTCAGCGCATCAAAGAGCGGATGCTCATGCGTATAGTCATTGTGCGAATGCCCGCTCTCCAGTATCTGCTGCGCAGAAATCTGGATACCGGTAGCTATAAAGACCAGGAATAGAATATGTTTCATGGGACAAATATAGGAGAAGCTTGTTTGTGCGGTGTTAACTTTTGAGGCCGTAGTATTCTTCATCCGTGACCCTATCCAGCCACGTTACTATTCCATTTTGAGTACTACTATTGACTGCTATATGAGTAAACTCACTATCCGGCGCAGCGCCATGCCAGTGCATGACATCCGGGTGTATGGTCACCACATCCCCCTTATGCAAGACCTGTATCGGCTTGCCTTTCTCCTGATAGTAGCCCGTGCCGTCCGTAGCGATCAGTATCTGTCCCGCCGGATGTGTGTGCCAGTTATTTCTCGCACCCGGCTCAAATATTACATTCCCGATCTGGCAATTCATAATTGTATCATTTGGGACCAATACTTTTATCCATGCCGTACCCGTGAAATAATCCGCAGGCGCTTTGTCTCCCTTAGGGAAAATAGTTTTGTCTGATATATCCATGAGGCAAAGATAGTGATAAGTATTAGCCAGGCTTTCTGGATTGATCCTTTTAGAACTACTGTTTTATTTTTGTTCTGTCCCTCGTCAGTACTGTACTGATGAGGGCGATGATGGCGAGTGATAGTATCAGCCATTTGCCTTGTAGCGATGCGGCGGTGATGGAGGTAGAGATGATGTTAGGGCGTGACAGTATGCGCTCCGTCATCCATGCGACAGCGGCGATGAGCGCGAGTGTGCCGCCCGCTATTCGGAACCACCGATACACCGGCGTAGTGCTCATCAGAATCAGCCACGGGATGGTGAGCAGTATGACAAATAGCTGCATTAGCTCAATACCGGCATTGAAGCCGAGGATGCTGAGAGCCATACGTGATGGCTCGAGGTGCAGCTCCGCTAGCACAGTGGCAAAAGCCAATCCGTGTATCAGCCCGAAACCCATAGCGATATATGCCTCCCTGCCGGGAAAGATCGGGCGCAATGCATGGATCGCCGTAATAAGTATAGTGACCGTGATCAGTATCTCTACCGGCTGCTGTGGTAGCCTGACCCACCCGAGTGCACCCAATATCAGTGTGATAGAATGGCCAATCGTGAACGCGGTAGCGATCTTGACCAGATGAATAAGGCTATACTTCGTACCGCCAAACTCGGCCCAGCTGCCACCTCTCGCTACCAGTGTCGCAGGTAGCAGCAGGACCATGAGGAATAGCAAGTGGTCCGTGCCCTCAGATATGTGCGAGATGCCGAGCGCTACCATACTTTTAAATCCCCGCCAGGTACTGCCCTCATCGAGATTGACTATAAGGGGTGGAACTTTATTATCAGCCGGATTGACCATCAGTACGCCGAGGCTGGCATCGGTGCTATCTGCAGCAGACATGCCTGCTTCCCAGTCCTGACGGATGCGGACGAGCATTTTGTGCGTGACGAGCCGGTGCATGATGGCGTCATACTGCATAGTGAAATGTCGCGGCGAGATACCCGGTGGCGGCAGTAGTCGCAGTATGAAGACCAACTCCCTGAATGGGCCTGTGCCTTCCTGTTTGGACTCAGCTACCTGTGGGCTGCTGACGTATAGAGTCCATAGACGACCAGCAGAATCAGAGACGGACATATGAGTACGCAAATAGCTCTCCAGCCACTTGCCTCTCCTTTCTACCAGTGTGGATGGATGTGCCTCTATATCCTCATCAGGCAGTGCCATCTGTAGTTCATTCAGCGGCCATGAGAGTTCTGCTGTGATATCGCGCGAACGCACATCGATCAGCATCAGCGAGTGAGGCATGGGGTGGGCATGCGCCACTGCGGTGGCGCAGATGGCAGCGATCAATAAGAAAAAAAGCCTGTAATACTTCATGCCGGATAGATGGACAATTAAAAAGACTTGTCTGTAAATGTAAATACAAACAAGTCTTTCTGATGATGAAAGCTGTGCGCTTATTGCTTCACAAACTTTCCTGAATAGAAATTGCCATTGTCCCTGACGTAAAGGAAATATTGCCCACCGGCAAATGACCGTACATCGATACTTACCTTGTCGCCCGAGAAAGCATTATCGCTATAGACAGTCCTGCCGTTGAGATCAGTGACTGAGACGATGGCATTACTCGCCTGATGTGGCAGCGCCATGCTCACGGTCGATGCGGACGGATTAGGGTACACATTCAGTTGCTTTGAGGCAGACACCTCGCTGATGCCGGTCGCAGCAGATCCGTCTATGGCATCGCCGGTCAGGTCTACACCATAGTCATGCGTACGATCGCGCCATACGGTGTGATAGTGTATCTGCCCCTGTATGACCACGCCTCCCTGGCAGCTAAACTCGATCCACACATGAGGACCGGAGATGCGCACATAGTCGCCCTGCGATACGAGGAAGGTGGAGGCGCTGCCCTGTGTCGCGGAGCCTACATAAGAGATATATGTCTGCGCTATCTCGCCCGTATACACGGCCATCTGTGTATAGCCGGTCGAGCTGTCAATGTCATCTGTATAGAGCTGGATAGCCGCGAGAACCAGGTTCTGCTGCGCTGTGCTCAGCGTACCGCAAGACACGCCTACCGCTCCTATGGCAGGGAATGAGCTGGCTCCTCCATTTGTTTCACCCGGTATCATGACGCAGTCAGAGAAAGATGTACCTGTGATTTGAGCAGTGCCAAGATCGGACGAGGACAAAGACGCCAGCATAGCACGGAAAGCTTCCCTCTCATCGCCCAGCGGATCGTACGCGACGGAATTGAAAGTAAAGGTCTTGGGCTCCAGTCCCATGAAAAACGGTGTCGCACCAACTACGTGACCGTGATTGAAAGCAATGTTTGCGGCATAGTGATGACCACCAAACTGCAACATCCATGCGCCGGTGTCAGTGGGTGTATTGAGGAATGCCATCCAGCGCAGTGTGCTGTCATATCCACTGCCTCCGCCATTGGCATGGAGATATGCTTCAGCGAGATTCATCTGGTGGTATTCGTCAGAACCATTATTAGATGAAGAGCTCAGGGCGCTCTGTATGATCGCCATCGCGGCGTCGTATTGCGCAGATGAGAGATTGGTGCCGAGCTGGATGCCATTGCGGCATGAAGTCCCGCAGGGCAGGTTGCTCCATTTGCGCGCGAGCGCAGTAGTGTAGGTCAGCTGTAGCGTAGACTGCTGAGAAGTAGTCAGGAGCGCTTTGAAGGCCAGTGCCTTGGTCACCACATCAGAGACTGCGGCAGTCTG
>JAOQAO010000001.1 GCA_025963485.1 Bacteroidota bacterium
TCTGACAAAGTATATGACTTTGAAGGCTCCTCAGTAGACTCCATAGCCCGTTTCTACGAAGGATTTAATCCTATCAATGAACCATTCTACATGATCAGCAAATCCCTCTTCAAACGGAAGTAAGACCGGATAAAATAGAAAAGCGGAAGCCGCTTGCGCAGTTTCCGCTTATTAACGAAAGCAAATTCTTATTGCTTTACGACGTCTAGTGTTGAACTACAAATTTTTGTGTGCTGACCTTTCCTTCTGTATTCAGGCTTAATATGTAAAAGCCATTTACAAGCTCCGACACATCGAGTTGGTTAATTAGAATGGTCTCATCACGGACCACCTTTCCGCTTATATCATAAATACGCGTTTGTATACCGCTATTAGGTATCTCACCGCAGTCAAACTGTAGTTTGCCAGACACCGGATTAGGATATATAGAGAGGCTTTGAGGTACATTGACCGGGTTTATTCCCGTGCTTGTCCCCGGTGTCAGCGACCAAAGTTCATACCCTGACGCGGTCCCCCAATTGCTGAAAAAGAGCGTACCGTTATAAGCATATGCATAGCTTACAATATTAGGTGCTGCCAAAAGCTGGGCAGTTCCTGCTTCGGTACCATCAGTCACCCAGAGGCCTGTGCTGCCTGTCCCGGCGTACATTTTGTTATTGATCACTGTGAAGGAAGCGCTTGAGCCCAGGTTCGTGGAGACTGCCTGGGCTGTAGTGCCATCTGTTCTTTTATACCGCAGTTCATAGTAAGGGGCTGAAGGGAGAGTTTGAAGATAAGAGGTGAAAAGATAATCTGTATTGGCACCCGTGATACTATTTGCGGAGTCCGCCACGAGCACAGTCCCGGCAGAAGTTCCGTCAGATTTCCATAGATCAAGTCCGCGGGCAAAGTACATCGCATTCTTAAATAGTACCGGAGTAGTGAATTCACCGGCAGCTACAGATACCGTATTGGTGCCATCTGTTTTCCATATAGCACTACCGCTGCCATTGTCGGCAGAGAAATAGAGTTCATTGTTATAGACTATCCAGCTACCCGGATCGGAGCTGCCTGTGCCTGCATGGATATCCTGCACGAGTACTGTGCCTGCTGCTGTACCATCGCTCACATAGAGCTCATCATTTCCCATACCAGTATTAGAACCCCGGAAGTATACCTTGCCATTATAAGCTGCCATTGGCTCGGCTGACAGGCCGCCCAGCTGATAGGCGCCGCTGCTACCCGTAGCAAGATCTACCACCTGATGCACCCCGCCCGGTGAGCCATCAGTCACCCACAGTTCAAACCCCTGCCCTTTTCCCATCTGAAAAAACAACTTATTGCCTGCTACAGTATAGTTTCGTGGCTGGGCATCGCCAGTTCCATTCAGGGCGCTCGCCGTGACCAGCGAGTCGATCAGCACAGTGCCCGCCGTGGTTCCGTCACTTTTCCACAGAGATGCCGGATTAGTTATGTAGGCATTACCATTGGGGTTGACGACGAAATACAACGTGTCATTCATATTGAGTAGGGTTATCACATTTCCTACGTTGGTTGTGATCACGCTGTCTTTCAGCACTACAGTACCAGCTGCCGTACCATCCGACTTCCATATCTTATGCTGATAAGTGGCGCCGCCCGTCGTCACGAAGTACATCACACCATTGACGGTTATAAAGCTTTCGGGATTGGAGGAGACGGCTCCGGGGTTGAGGTCCTTTAGAAGAGACTGTGCGCTGAGGTGGCTACAGGTCAGTGTCAGGAACATCGCTGCGAGAATAAATTTTGCTTTCATTTTGCTAAATGTTTTTGTGTTATGAAATATTGTAACGCAAAGATGAAGGAGCCCGGCGGCCTCCATGGGGAATTAGTAAGAAACTACAATTTTCAGGGAGTTTGGAAATTACAACAGGCAGTTGTACATATGGTATATCCCACCCTGCAGGCTGGCTATCTGCTGCTCCAGCCTCTCAGGAAAGCGCAGGCTGCCTTCCTTCTTTTTGATCAGCTTATCTATACTATCGATAAACTGCCGGTGGTAGTCGTATTGATTGCTGTTATTTTCCGATAGGTGCAGGAATTTTAAATTCTTTTTGGCCATTGCTGCCGCTACTTTATCTTCTCCCAGTTTATAGTAGTAAAGCGTTTCGCTAAAGCGGATAAGGATATTGCCGTTGCGCGTTACTTCACCTTTCTTATAGCTCCGCATTTCGTTCAGGCAGTCGTAGGCAATATCATATTGCCGGGTGTGAAGGGCAAGCACAAATTTCATTTGTATCACATCAAACCGGAGTGACCTGTTCGTATTATCCTGCAAATAATTTTGAAGATACTTTTCAAAAATTTGCTGCGCCTTCGGAGGTTGCTGGTTGCAGAGGCAGCTGTAAAAATAATTGCCCGCATGGAAGTAAGGTTTCGCAAACTGCTCATCGCTCAGGCCGAATGCCTTTTCATAAAATGGTTGTGCCTTGTCAAACTCATTTTTTTCCATGTAGCCAAAACCGGTTTCGCAGAGTAGCCTCCCGCGGAGCAATATATTGGCTTGCGGTGTTGCTTTTTTCAAAGCCTCCAATCCGTCCTCCTGAGCTTTTATAAAAAGGTCCGTGTTATCGCCATAATACTTGTAACAGTTGCCCAGCACAAAGTGATAGTATGCATCTGCTGACGGATTTTGAGCCAGTGCCAGCTTTTTCTGCCAGGATGATAAAACGGCCCAGGCTTGTTTTTGATAGCTCAAGTCGCCCGAGAAATAATGTGCGAGCATATCACCATAGTGCGTAAAGAGGGCGATATACGCTTCGTGTTCGATGGTCTTTTTATTGCCCAGTGACTGCAGGTATTTCTTGCCATACTCGCGTGTGAGCTGAGCATTGTAGTTTGGGTGAAACATTTTTATAAGCGTGTCAAACGCTCCTTTATAAAACTGTGTAAGGCGATCAGGGTTTTTCTCCTTCTGGATCTTGCGCTGCATTATTTTTAGTTCATGCCAAAGTAGTGCGCCAAGCCCTTTGAGCAATATGGCTTTAAGAGCCTTGTCATAATCAGTCCCGTATAGCCGGGAAATGATCTTATCCAGCAGTACTGAATTTATTTTATAGAAATGGTTTTGAGTGAGCTCTAATTTTTCAGGAAGCGCTGCTTCATCAAAATTCTTACTGAGGGCGCGTTTGACGTATTCATCACGCACCGCTTCTTCCGTACCGATCACATCCAGCTGCCGGAATTGCTTCCATTCATTCTCGTCAAAAGATCTTATAAAATCGAGCAGGTAACTCATGTGCCACGTTATACTGCAATATAAAATTCCTGGCCAATAGTTTTGTCGCAAGTTGTACAGACGGCATCCTGATATCCGGTGCTACTAATGCTCGCTGAATGTTTGAGCTATAAGAGGACATTGGAAAACATATTTCACTTGATATTCATATATCTTTTAACTTGGGTCAGTAAAAAATAACCACTCAACAACATCTCGTTGATTCTGTCAGCATCTGGCGGGGATACTGCACAGTGTGCAGGCGTTGTTGTCAGCTCGTGAAAAGCCCGCTCTTCACAGGCTGATCCTATTACTTTACCATGGTTAAAATAATATCCTGTGTAAAACCCTTCTGTATAATATGGATCAATTGGATGGTAGATGCGTTTACCGGTATTCGTATCTGCCCGGACGGCTGTATATCCCCTCAAAGAGAAATGTTGTAAGTTGTTATGCATATTATCAGCATATATCAGACTATCATCTTTAAACATGTAGGAGCGTCCAGTGCGATAGGTTTCTCCCAGCCAGTACTGTGAAATGACGATGATATTATTCGGAAGATCATATATCACCTCCGGATCGCCGGAACCGGGACATTGAACCCTTTTAAATTTTGTGGTGTCCGATGCAAACTTGATCTCGTCATTTTTTAAGACCTGTTTTGCGGCATCTATTACCTTCATGATAGACTCCCTGTGCAGGGAGTCCCTGCGCGACACGATAGTGCCAGGCCCTCTTTGGGCATAGATGCAATGGGATATCAGAAACAAGGAGAGTGTAAGAATGTATCTTGTCATCGTGGCCGTGATCCAGTAGATACCTACGCCAGTTCGCTATCCTCCCTATACCTTGATACAGAGATGACGAACCATACGAGGAATACAGCGAAAGCGCCTGCAGATATCGCCTCTACGATAGTCAGCCAGTGGCTGTACCAGTAGTAGTAGTAGCTATTGAGTGCCGCCAATACGAGCATCAGGCGTATCACCTCTGCCCACACGACCCAGCTCTTGCGCTCAAATATCGCACCGATGATCATGATGGATATCACCACCACACCTGCGAAGAACCATTTGTAGAAGGTAGTAAGTGCAGAGAAATGATCGAGATAGGCGATAGCGCCAGCGAGCGCTATGATAAACTGTACCGCACCGTAAGCCCTGAACAGGCTCGTAGTATCGGCGTCAAATTTTTTATAGACGGTAGTATCCACTTCCTGTACTGGTTGGAACCCTCCCAGGTAGTCCGGCAGCCAACCTGGTCTGGCCAGGATCATACGGAACTTATCTTTCCAATTCATTTGTTTCATTTTTACCAGCATCTCATGGTAGTAGTGCACGTTTGCCCATACCGGGTTCCAGCTCTTAAATTGGGTAGTGATGCCATAGGTGATCTCCTCAGGATTCTCTTCCGCCTTGAATGTGCCAAACATCCTGTCCCATAGCATCAGCGCACCTGCATGGTTCTTGTCGATATATTTAGGATTGATCGCGTGGTGTACGCGATGATGAGAAGGCGTATTGAAGAAATATTCAAAGACCTTAGGCATCTTGCCAATAGCCTTGGTGTGTATCCAGAACTGATACAGCGTCTGTAAACCTGCGGCCAGGCCAAACGTGATCGGATCAAAACCCAGCAGTGGTATAGGCAGGAAGATGAAGAACGCGATCAGGTTGTGAAACCACGGCTGACGCAGAGCCACCGAGAGATTGTATTCCTCACTCTGATGATGTACCACATGCGCACCCCAGAAGAAATTCCGCTCGTGCGAGATCCTGTGCGCCCAATAGAAAAGGAAATCGAACAACACAAAAGCAAGTGCGAAACTCCACCAGGTCTTAGGCAGGTGAAAGAATGCTGCATGATCATATATGTAAACATATACCCCAAACAGCAAGACCTTCGACAGCACCCCTGCTATCTGGCTGCCGATACCGAGAGAGAAGTTGGCAATGGTATCATTGAGGCGATAGTATTTTTTGTTCTTGCGGTAGCCGTACCAGGCCTCCAGCAGCACGAGGAGGATGAAACCAGGAATAGCATAGAATATTGGACTTTTCATACTAATATCAGTTTAGGTTGGTGAATTTACGACATATCAATGAATCGGTGTACAGTAATTTTGAGCCGGTAAAAAATCATTTCAGCTAACTTACTTTATATTCGTCCAACGGCCATATTTGTTACGTTTTTATAACAAAGCAGCCCCTGCAACCATTAGCGAAGTTATTTATATGAAAAAAATACTAGGCCTGATTTTTATCCTATGTGCTATTTTATTCATTGTGACTGGGTTATTCTTCTTGTTCACTGCTTTTGTAGCCCGCTTCCGCCCCGATCTGCTGTCATACAATCTAAGCGGCTATCTGGTTTCTTTCTTCGTATCCTTCGTTTGCATGTGCTTTGCATATAGCCTTTTTGTTTTTGGTAGACGGCTGCGGAGTGCTGACGGTTATAAATAAATACTGTTTATGGATATACTCAAGAAAATATTTGGTGTCCTTTGTATTGTGGTGGGTTCTTTGCTGGTATTCGCTGCATCCATCGTTAGCATTAAGCAACTTATCAATATACCGGTTTTTAATAATAGCGCAAACCGGATAGGCTGGCTGATAGGCACATTCATAGGCTATGCTGTCATCATGTTCATCGGTATTGGGCTTTGCATTTTTGGTGCAAAGAAGCTGAAGAGAAAATCTGTATCTCCTTCGGATTATTAGGAAGAGGGTGATTTCAAGTGTATCTATAGAATATTTCATATTTTCGCATCATCATAAATACGATAAACGCATTGAGTCATGTAATGCCATTCTTGTTTCTTTCTCCCGCACTATCCCTGATCTAAGGGACTAGCATCGTATTGTCCTTATTTTATTATTTTAAATCTATTATATGTCTATTTCGATGAAATATGGCCGCACTTATCATTATCCGTTTTCGCCGGGTACGACTAGTGACGACCGCATCAGCCATGACTATTGGACCGCAATATCCGCTATCGGAAATTTGGTCCATACGGAAAAGCTGGATGGTGAAAACAACTGCCTGAGCAAACTTGGCGTTTTTGCCCGGTCTCATGCTGCCCCTACAATATCCGCCTGGTCGCAAAAAATACGTGAGTATTGGCAATCGGTCAAAAATGACCTGGGAGACCTCGAGATATTTGGCGAAAATCTTTATGCTATTCATTCCATCGAATATCGCAGGATCGAAGATTACTTTTTTGTCTTTGGTATACGCCTGCACGACCGCTGGCTATCCTGGGAGGAGACTAAATTTTATGCCGGCACACTCGACCTGCCTACAGTGCCCGAGATACAGTTATTCTCCATGCTTGCGGACCGGAAATCATTCGAAGCCGGTGTGCTCGATCTGGTGAAAGCAGAGAGCGCATTTGGATCTGTCGACACGGTCACAGGCAAAGTGTGCTCGATGGAAGGCATAGTCACCCGCAATGCCAGCGACTATGCTATTGCTGATTTTTCCAAAAACGTTTTTAAGTATGTACGCAAGGGCCATGTCAAAACGGACGTGCACTGGATACGAAACTGGAAGCGCGCAAAACTAAAGTGGGAACGGGGAGACTCCGGGTATGTGGACCTTAGCTAAAAACAAGCAATGGGAAAGCCTGAACGCTTCTTTTGATTGGGTATCGGATATGACCGGTGTCCCGCAGGATGCTGTCCATCATGCAGAGGGTGATGTAGCTATTCATACGCAGATGGTGCTATCCGAATTAATGACCCTACCCGAGTTTCACGATCTGGGGGAGCAGGAGCGGGAAGTACTTTGGGCATCCGCACTGCTTCACGATGTAGAAAAGCGAAGCACGACTATAGTAAATCCTGATGGCAGTATATCCTCTCCCGGTCATGCTAAAAAAGGCATGTACACCGCAAGAGGAATATTGTATCGCCATATACCTGCCGAATTCATCATCCGGGAGCAGATCGCAAAACTTGTTCGCTTTCATGGATTGCCTATCTGGATATTTGAGAAACCTGACTCTCAGAAGGCGGCTATCATGGCAAGTCTGGAGGTCAATACCGCCTGGATCGCCATACTGGCCAAAGCCGATATGCTTGGGCGCATCTGCGCCGATCAGGATGACATGCTCTATCGGGTAGAATGTTTCAGAGAGTTTTGCGCGGACCTGAATTGTTTTGGGCAAGGCAGGCCCTTCGCGACTGATACCGCACGGGTGACTTATTTTCAGAAAGAGGATTCTCCGGTTGATTACGTCCCCTTTGAAGAACCTGAATTTACGGTTGTTCTCATGTCGGGCCTACCGGGAGCCGGCAAAGATTCCTTTATCCGGAAGTATTATGGTGACTGGCCTGTTGTGAGTCTTGATGACCTCCGCGAGCAAATGGGTGTGGTACATGGAGATAAAACAGGGAGCGGCCACGTGATACAGGCGGCAAAGGAACAAGCCAAGGAATATCTTCGTAAAAAATGCCCGTTTGTCTGGAATGCGACTAACATCACCCGCCAGATGAGGGAGCAGCTGATCAGCTTATTTTATACTTACAAAGCCCGCGTCAGGATAGAATACGTTGAAGTACCGTACAGGACTCTTTTGCAGCAAAACAAAAACAGGGAAGCGGCCATACCTGTTCTGGCTATTGAGCGAATGATTGATAAGCTGGAGGTGCCTGTTTTAAATGAAGCACATGAGGTCAATTATCACATCAAGCAGTAGCATTCGATTTATCAAACAAAAAAAGCCCCGGTTGGGGCTTTTTTAATATCTGTTAGCAGCTGCTTATTTCTTATCGTACTTATTAGAATCCAGCTTATTCAGCGCGATCATTTGCTTCAGCGTCTGCTGCATACCCTCTGTAGATCCATCGAGGAATATCACGTTACCCTTAGACACCTCCGCGAACTGCTTGATCGCATCCGTCCACATGTTAAACATGATCATGCTGCTTGTGTCGAGATTGGCTTGTTCCATTTCCTTAGCGGCTGTCGACATACCCTTAGCCACTTCCTCGCGGTAGAGGGCTACACCTTGTCCACGCAGTTGTGCGGCGATCTTTTCTGCTTCAGCAGATATCTTGATCGCGTTACCTTCTGCCTCTGCAGATTTGGTCTTGGTGATCAGGAGCGCCTGTCCCTCATTCTCAGCCGCAGCCTTGAGGTTATTTGATGCCACCACACGGCTCATTGACGTCATGATCACATCGTCAAAGGTGATATCATTCAACTGGAGATCCTGCAGGTGGTACCCCCACTCTTCGAGCTGACGGTCTATCTGGTCCTTGACGTAGTCGATTATCTCTTTTCTCAGCAGGAGTATCTCCGCTTGCTTCTTGGTCGCTACGAACGAACGGATAGAACCTTCTATGGTCCTTGTCAGCGCTTGCATGAGATTCTTTTCGTCGATAAATTTGAACGCCACATTCTTCAGCGTGTTCTCATCCTGATTGAGTACCGAGTAGAGGAGCATTGATTTAAAGTAAACATTGGCCTGATCTACGGTGATGGCCTGGAATTGCAGTTCCACAGACCTGTTCTGTATAGAGATGATGCGGAAGATGCTTTCTACCCATGGCAATTTAAAATTCAACCCCGGAAACATAACGCGGCGGTATTTGCCGAAGAAAGTGACTATTGCCACATTGCCCTGCTGCACAGTGACGAATGCCCCAAAGACCGAGAAGATGATCACCAGGAAAACGATGACCGTAAAGATTGTTCCTATTGCCATAAGTGTATTATTTTCATCAAATGTAAAGCTATTTATGACTACCGGAAATTTTTTATTGCCAATAGTGGTTTTGTTATCCTCATCGATCGTATTGGCTATATCCTTTGCGTACTCCGCGCTCTTTGTGGTTAGTGCATTTTATTTTTTGTGGTAACACGCTATTGCATTTATCTTCAAATTTTCAAATCCCCAAATCATCACATTTCTCCCCTTTTTTCGTTTATTACATCAGTGAACAGGCGGCTGAATATTTTGCTCTTATTGCTTTTGGTATACTCATCAGGCTATGCCCAGCGGCAACCTCATTTTTCCTTTGACTCACTCTTTGCAAAGTACCCCTATGCTTTTGATTCTGTCATTGCACATAAAGAGGACTATCGCCTCCAGCTACTCTATACCCGCATAGACCGCGATGCCAACAATATCCCGCACCTGACCACCTACAGCTACGATGCGGATCGGTACTACTACTATTGCGCCAGCATGATGAAACTACCCGCGTGTGCGCTCACGCTGGAGAAGCTCAACAATCTCTCAAAGTATCGCGTCAATATGCTCGACTCACTCGCTATCGATACTGTTCCCTGTACCGACCTTAGCCCGGAAACTATGATGCTCGGCACGCCATATTCCCTGCCCGTGCAGTATATCAAAGAGATGCTGCTCGTCAGCAATAACCATGCATTCAACCCCATTTATGATTTCCTCGGCCAGTACGATTTCCAGGAACGCTTGAGGAAAATAGGTTATCCCTCAGCAGTCATCAGCAATCGCTATGCAGGCTGCGACACGGATCAGAACCGCAGATGCGATCCGGTATCACTTTTTGACCGGAAAACGCACCAGCTCAAATACACTCAACCCTGCATCATCAATCAGCGCCGGCAGTTTTATGAAGGTGAACTCTCACCCCTCGTAGGCAATGCATACTTAGGCGGTGGCGGCGTCATCAACGAGCCCAAGAGCTTCCGCTTCGCCAATTACATTAAACTCAGTGAGCTGCATAAACTCCTCACGAAGATCATTTTCCCTCAAACTCAGTCAGGGGGAGAAAAGCTCAACCTGACCCACAGTGACTATCAGTACCTCTACAAGTGCATGGGCATGTTCCCCCGTGAATGCGCCTATCCTGCATTTGATTCGGTCAACTATCCCGACAACTACATGAAGTATTTCATAGGTATCGACAGTGGTTCCTACACCATGCCTGCGAATATCCGCATCTTCAACAAGGTCGGCCAGGCTTATGGATTTATGACGGATTGTAGCTACGTCATGGATACGCTCAATAAGGTCGAGTTTTTCCTTTCCTGCGCCATGTACCTCAATGCAGACGGCATCCTCAACGATGGCAAATACGAATACGACCAGATCGGCTATCCTTTCTTTCACAGCCTTTTCAATGGGGTTTACAGCGAGGAATTAACCCGGCATAAAGATTTTACTGCAAAACTTGAGCTACCGGATTTCTCGGATACATTGCTGGTCAAGCCTACTCTGCCTAAATGGATGCGTGTCGATAGTACTGCTACGATTGCTGATATGGAGAGGTCACTGTGTACCTTGTATGACACGATGTTTCCGGCCAGAAGTCAAAGAAGAGAGGAACTAATCACTCTCTTCGGAAATAACCTTGCCATCGTACTCAGGCAACAAGCTTCTTATAACTATTCCTTTGGGGAACTGTCTAAGAGAATCACTATTGTAAGTTCACCCGATCAAAAGCTTTGCATTTTTCAGTATCTGATATCTTCTCCAGCTACCGGATACCTATTGGGGTCCTACGTACAAAATAATGACACCAGGAAAAGCTTGATGTCATTAGAGCCCGTCCTCTGCCAGGACAATTCTCATTACCCCGATTGTGACATAATTTTCGATGAGGTAAAGTCAAAAAAAGGGGTAGTATATTATTTGAGAAGAGATTGCGGAAGTCCGCTTTTTGCGTATAGTATTTCTGGTGGTAAACTCAAAAAGGAAAAGATATTCCAACTGAGCAGTACACTGACGGACAATGTGGTGATAGCCGATTTCAAATGTGACAAATTGTTGCCTAGAGTTAAAAGGCGTATATCCTTTAAGGTCTATGAAACCGGCAAAAAAGCCAAACAACTCAGATTTGATGGCACTATTTTTAAATAAGAACTCATAGAGCCTGTTACTCGTCCCCCCTTTTCCCGTCGTTCATTGACGTTTTCTACCGTCGTTCGATTTTTCTTTTATATTTACCCCTCTCTTAAAATTTTACTACTTAGATATGAACGATTACACCAGATTATTCGACATCATTTACTACCAGCAAGCGCAGTTTCCACAGCACGATGCTTTCTGCCGCAAAGAAAACGGCGCATGGATCAAATATTCGACGGACGATATCATCCGTTTGGGCACACAGGTCAGCCTCTCCCTGCTCGCTTTGGGCGTAAAGCCGGATGACAAAATCGCCGTTGTATCTGCCAATCGCCCCGAGTGGAATATCGTCGACCTCGGCGTATTGCAGATAGGCGCGGTACTAGTGCCGATCTATCCTACTATTACTGAGGAGGAGTATGAGTTTATTCTGAAAGATGGCAACGTGAAATACATCTTCGTCGGCGATGAAGGACTGGCAAAGAAGATATCCAATATCAAAGACAAGACCGAGCTGATCGATATCTATAGCTTTGACAAAGTAGCTGGCACCAAGCATTTCGCTACAGAATTTCTGGAGCTGGGTAAAGAGGGCAATAAGGCTGATGTCGATACCGCTAGGGCAGCCGTCAAACCAGAGCAACTGGCTACCATCATATATACATCCGGCACTACGGGCAATCCGAAAGGCGTCATGCTCTCGCATAATAATGTAGTGAGCAATGTCAAGGCCGTCAAGCCCCTGCTTCCGCTCAACTCATCCATGAAGATATTGAGCTTCCTGCCGCTTTGCCACATATTTGAGCGCATGGTGGTCTACGTCTATATGGCCAATGGTATTTCTATATATTATGCAGAAAGCCTGGAGCTGATAGCGGACAATCTCAAAGAGGTGAAACCCGATTTTTTTACCTCGGTGCCGCGCCTTCTGGAGAAAGTATATATGAAGCTCGAAGCAGCTTCTTCCAATCTCGATGGTATTAAAAAGAAAATTTACGTGGCCGCCATGGACTTCGCGGTCAACTATGACATTCACAAGCAATACGGCTGGTGGGACAATTTCCTCTACAAAAATGTGTACGATAAACTGATCTTCTCCAAGTGGCGCGAGGCCCTCGGAGGCAATGTGAAAGGAATCGTAACCGGTGCAGCCAAGCTCAATCCGAAACTGGCGAGGGTATTCACCGCAGCAGGTATCATGATCAGTGAGGGTTATGGACAGACAGAGTCGTCTCCGGTTATCACCGTCAATCCTTTTGACCGCGACCTGATCAAATTTGGCACTGTGGGCAAGGTCATAGAAGGAGTAGATGTACACCTTGACCACCGCGAAGGCATGGGTGAAGGCGAAGGCGAGATCCTCGCCAAGGGCCCTAACGTCATGATGGGTTACTACAATCGTCCCGATGCTACCGCTGCTACAGTGAAAGACGGATGGCTTTATACCGGCGATGTGGGCAAGTTTATAGACTTCAAAGGCGGTAAATACCTGCAGATCACTGACCGTGTGAAGGAGATATTCAAAACATCAGGCGGGAAATATGTCGCTCCGCTTTCTCTGGAGAGCAAGATGAAGGAGATACCATTCATCGAGCAGATGCTCGTGATCGGAGAGAACCGCAACTATGTATCTGCGCTGATCGTACCGAACTTCCCTGCGCTCGCAGAATGGGGCAAAAAGCACGGCGTCACAGTCACCAGCAATGAAGCATTGGTCAAATCACCAGAGGTCAAGAAGATGATGCAGGCTGAGATCGATGAGAAGAACAAGAGCTTTGGCAACTGGGAAACCATCAAGCGCTTCGAGCTTCTCCCTAACGAGTGGACCACCGAGACAGGTGAGCTCACCCCTACTACCAAAGTTCGCCGCAAGGTGGTCATGGAGAAATATGCGGACCTTATCGAGGGCCTGTATAGTGGAGTGAAGGGCGTATAATAAAGACTGCTTCCTGATCCTGATATGGAGCAATCTTTGCTTCTATTCATAAAGTACGGCTTATGAAATACGGTTCGCTGCTCCTTTATATAATGTTATGTTTCTGCTTGAGCAGCTGCAGGTCTGATTCATACAAAAGTTCAGCGAGTCAGGATTTTGAGCCTGTTGCTTGCCTAGATATAAATCATAAGGCCCTCAATGACCGTCAATGGCAAGCCATTAAGGCAGCCGCTTCAGACGTTTGCGGAATATTTCACTCCTCAGAATTTCAATCGCGTCTAAATAATAAGCTGTGGCTGGCTAGCTGCGAAAAGGTGAAAGGCAAACCAGATAGCGTAACAGGGCCGGAGATATATAAGCTTCTCACAGAGAAGCGCCAACGTTTCTGCATATATGCACGGAAGCTGCATGATGCCGAGGGGGAAACCGATAATGACGATAATAATCCTAATAACAATCGGATCTCTATCGATCCCGCTCTGATAGAGGGATGGTACTCACCGATAGATACGCAGAGATCTCAACTGATAAATGTAATCGCTCATGAGTATGTGCATCTTTTGTCAGATCGCTTTCTCGATTATGATGATAATGCACCGACCGGGTGTAGTGATGATATACTGATCAGCTACAATACCGGAGATATAGCCGAAGCCATCTGGCTGGACAAACACAGACGAAAATAATAAACTCAGCTTACCCCATTTCTACTATCCCAGTTCCCCTGCAGCTTCCGGATGATCACGATCTGCCCTATATGATAGGCGTTATGCGTATTGATATGGCCTACGATCGATACCCAGTCTGTCTTGCTGTCTGCAGGCAGTCCTTTATCCAGTTCCTTTTGCCATTCGGAGAATATATGCTCGGCCTTGGCCAGCAGTTCATCCCAATGGAGATTGGCCTCATTCTTAAAAGTATCAATGTTGTTATCTATTACCGGTACTTGCTGTTCGCGGAGATTGCGCAGGTAGCGTTCATTCCAGGTGACGAGATGAGTGACCAGCTCGTAGGTCGAATTAATGTCAGTTTTTACTTTCTCACGTGCCTGTGCGTCTGTCAGGCCTCTCACCGCATCCAGCAGTGTGGCGCACCAGTCCTTTGTATTATAGGTCGTGTTGAATTGTTCCAGCAGGTGATTTTTCATGATAGTGGTTTTCTATGATAAAAGTAGGGTATCAAAATCTAAGCCCAAAAGGAGTTTATCAGTTGTTTCATTAATACATTGCTGTCGCCAGCCAGCCCTCACCCATCTGCCTTCGGCATCTTCCCTCTCCCTGAAGGGGTCGAGGGAAGATCTTGCCGCCTGGAAATATCTAATGAAGATGAAGCATTCTTTTCTTTTTTAATTATTCCTGAAATTATTTTCACTGCGCATGTTCTTTGCGCAGTGAAGCTGTTATTTTGCCTTTGTATTTAGAGCACAACGGTATTAGAGCAAGATTTACCATTTGCGATAAATATTAGCTAAAATAATTATTTACTAAATATTTTAGTATTTCAGGAATAAATCTATTTTTACATCAACAAAACAAAACAACATGGCAAACGTAACTGCTGACGAGAAAAAAGAAAAGATCAAAGCCCTCCAGCTTACAGTAGATAAGCTCGACAAGGCTTACGGCAAGGGCACCGTAATGAAACTCGGTGACTCCCGCATACTGCAAGCGGAGGTAATATCTACCGGCTCTATAGGCCTGGATATCGCCCTCGGTATAGGCGGCCTCCCTAAGGGACGTATCGTAGAGATCTACGGACCGGAATCATCTGGTAAGACCACACTGGCCATACAGGCTATCGCTAACGCACAAAAAATGGGTGGCATCGCTGCCATCATAGATGCAGAGCATGCATTTGACAAAGAATACGCTATTAAACTGGGGGTAGACGTCAATAACCTCCTCATATCGCAGCCAGATGATGGAGAGCAGGCGCTCGATATCGCTGAGCACTTGATACGCTCGGGAGCGATAGACATCCTCGTGATAGACTCCGTAGCCGCACTCGTACCACGCGGCGAGCTCGAAGGCGAAATGGGTGAATCTAAAATGGGCCTCCATGCCCGCCTCATGTCACAGGCGCTGCGCAAGCTCACAGGCTCTATTAGCAAGACCGGCTGCTGCTGCATATTCATCAATCAGCTACGTGAGAAGATCGGTGTGATGTTTGGCAATCCGGAAGTGACTACGGGGGGTAATGCACTCAAGTTCTATGCATCTGTGCGCCTCGATATACGCCGCATAGGCCAGATCAAAGAGAAAGAAGATGTCATAGGCAATCGTACTAAGGTCAAGGTGGTCAAGAACAAAATGGCTCCACCATTCAAGGTTACCGAATTTGACCTCATGTATGGTGAAGGCACGTCGAAGGCTGGTGAGATAGTAGATATCGGCACAGAGCTCGAGATACTGCAGAAATCCGGGTCATGGTACAGCTATGACGGCACTAAGCTCGGCCAGGGCCGTGAAGGTGTCAAGCAACTCCTCAAGGATAATCCTGAAATGGCCGCTGAGATCGAAAAGAAGATCAAAGACAAATACCTGCAAGGTGTAGAGGTCGTCAAGGTCGAAGTGGCCGAAGAGGAAGATTAATTAGTCTTGTTTTGTTTGCTATAAATTAAGGCCGCCTAACTTGCGTAGGGCGGCCTTTTAATTTTTGTAATA
>JAOQAO010000011.1 GCA_025963485.1 Bacteroidota bacterium
TCGTAGGTGCTCCTCCGGGATATGTAGGCTACGAAGAAGGTGGCCAGCTGACCGAGAAGGTCCGCAGGAAACCATACTCTGTAGTACTGCTCGATGAGATCGAGAAAGCTCACCCGGATGTCTTCAACATACTGCTTCAGGTATTTGACGATGGTATACTGACTGACAGCATGGGCAGGAAGGTCGACTTCAAGAATACGCTCATAGTAATGACCTCTAACATCGGCGCACGTGACCTGAAAGATTTCGGTGCGGGAGTAGGTTTTGCTACCCAGACCAGGAATGACCAGGGTGATGATCTCGCTAAAAATGTGATCTCAAAAGCACTCAAAAGGACATTCTCACCGGAGTTCCTTAATAGGATCGACGATGTGGTCATATTCAACTCGCTGGAGAAAGAGTCTATCTTCAAGATCATCGATATCGCACTGAAAGATGTAGTCGGTCGCCTCATGACCATCGGCTATGAGATCAAACTCACAGACGAGGCCAAGGAGTTCCTGGTAGATAAAGGTTATGATCCTGCATTTGGAGCACGTCCGCTGCACAGGGCTATACAGAAATATGTCGAAGACCCACTAGCTGAGGAGATACTCAGGGCTAATGCGAAACCCGGAGACATATTCATGGTAGATCTCGATAAGGAGACAAAAGCCCTCAAGATCACGCACAAAACGCCTAAGAAAAAGGCAGAAACACAAACGGAAGAGTAATCGCACCGTATAAACAATAAGCCCCTCGGTTTGACCGAGGGGCTTTACTTTGGCACTCATTTTGAAGGTATAATCAATATGTCTCTTTTCAGATATTTTATTTTATTAATTTTTATCTCGGCAGGCACTGCTGCGTGGTCGCAGTCATTTCCGCCGGGCTATCTCGAGAAGATCAACAGTAAGTTGCCACACAAATTTAAAGAGATCAGGACTGGCTCGACCATGGAGGTGATAAGAACCCAGGAGATCGTAAAGATATACGCGCTCATAGATGACATAGAGCAATACGAACAAGTGCTCATCGAGCGCAGTGATGAACTGGGCACCAATTATGGCCAATGCAAACTCATCAAAGTCGAAAAGGGGAAGTATACCAACAACTACATAGAAATGACCGACCGTTATCCCGTCTCGTCTAAAATGTCAAATCTCTATCGCGTTAAAACGATTACCTCAGACGGCATCATCCGCACATACGCACCAGTGCCTATCACTATGGCGGAAACTATCGGCATCGTACAGAAATAATTATTCTCCTGCCTTTTCGCCAAAAGCGTTCATCATCACTTCACTTACGCCCATACTGGAGAAGCCTCCATCGTGGTAGAGGTTTTGCATCGTTACGTACTTAGTCAGATCAGAGAATAGCGTCACTGTATAATCTGCACAGGCATCAGCGCTGGCATTGCCCAGTGGCGACATTTTATCTGCAAAGCCAAAGAAAGAATCAAATCCTTTGATCCCGGATCCGGCAGTCGTCATAGTCGGCGACTGAGAGATAGAGTTGACGCGGACTTTTTTAGCATTGCCATAATAGTATCCGAAAGAGCGTACGATAGACTCCAGCGTAGCCTTGGCATCCGCCATATCGCCATATCCCGGGAAGGCACGCTGCCCGGCTATATACGTAAGCGCCACTACACTGCCCCACTCATTGATCGCATCCTGCTTTATACATGACTGAAGCACTTTATGCAAAGAAAGCGCGGAGATATCGAGTGTCTTCATAAACCACTCATAGTTAAGGTCGGTATAGGTTTTGCCTTTGCGCACGTTTGGCGACATGCCTATCGAGTGCAGGACGAAATCGAGTTTGCCCCCAAGGTGCTCTACCGATTGGGCTATGAGTTTATCCAGGTCTTCTACGAGCGTAGCATCGGCTGGTATCACGATCGTTCCGCACTGCTCAGCCAGCTTATTGATCTCACCCATGCGCAGGGCCACAGGTGCATTGGTCAGGGTAAACTTAGCACCTTGTTCATGCGCCTTGAGCGCAGTCTTCCATGCTATAGAGTTCGAGTCGAGTGCGCCGAATATGATCCCGCGCTTTCCTGCCAGTAGATTATTTGCCATGTGGTATGATTTTGATCCGGGTCAAAAGTAAAAAAGAAGGCGTGATTAGATAACCGCGCCTCAAATTACTTTGTGTATAAGAAAAGAAAGAATTATTTCTTGGCCGTCGCCAGTCCCGCGATAGCATCCTCGAGTATATTCTCATCGCCCTCAGTATAACCACTATGCGAGTACACGATCTTGCCATTCTGGTCCACTACCACAGTGAATGGTACGCTTTGGATGTTCAGGTCCCTCTTCAGGTCCTGATTGACATCGAGAAGTACATCGTAGCTCCATCTTTGGCCTTCGGCATATGGCTTCACCTTGGTGGAGCTGCGCGAGTCATCTATGGATACAGCTACGATACTGACATCATACTTCTTTTTCCAGTCATCATATACTTCATTGATATTGTTCAGTTCTTTCTTGCATGGCACACACCAGGTCGCCCAGAAGTCCAGCACCACGATCTTTCCGCTCTTGCCCAGATCAGCTACATTCACTTTCTTCCCATTCATATCGGTGAGGGTGATATTCGGTAGTGTACGTTCGCCGAGTATCTTTTCGAGGCCCTTTTTTTCCTGCGCATCGGCAGAAATGGTAATAAGACATACCAACGCAGTCAAAGCGATCAATTTTCTCATCTTACAGATTTTAGCAAATGAATAGCCAAGTATTATGCCAATTATTAATTTTATGAATCTTTACGGATATTGCATTACTAATATAGAAGGTTTAATCAGTTTCATGCGCAAAATTCTACTAACATTTTTGGTGATGGCAGCTTGCAGCTCGCTACATATATATGGTCAGGGTTTTATATCCGGCTCCTTTCAGTCCAATACCAATTTCTACATCCGCGACTCATCCATTGGCGCCGCTAACCTGCCTCATTATGACAATCTCAAGGTAGGGAGCGATATCTGGTTCAATCTCAACTACACTAATGAAAAATACGGGCTGGAAGCAGGTGTGAGGTTTGATGCATACCTTAATTCTATACTTCGCAATCCATCTACTCCTTATACCGGAGTTGGGTTAGGCAGTTTTTATATCAAAAAGAAATTTAAGGACATCACGATCACGGGAGGCTATATCTATGATCAGATAGGCACAGGTATGATCTACCGTGCTTATGAGGAGAGGACCCTGGGCATAGACAATGCCCTCATCGGCGGTCGAGTGGAATACGACTATAAGCAAATGCTACACCTCAAAGTATTTAGCGGAGTACAGAAAAATGTATTCTCCATTTATAATCCGATCATTTCAGGTTTTAATGCCGATGGCAATTTCAATTTCGGCAAGGTCACACTCGCTCCCGGCTTTGGTATTATCAATCGCTCCATGGATCAGGGCTCTATGAATTCCCTGGTTAGCGCCATCGAAGGGATGGACAGTGCACAGCGTTTTGTACCTAAGTTCAATGTCTACGCCTTCACCTTCTACAATACGCTGACCGTCGGCCCTGTATCATGGTATGTCGAGGGCAGCTACAAAACCCAGGATGCCATCTACGGCCTTAATAAAAGCGGTGGAAATCAACTCTTCAACCTTACCGGTAATGCTATCTACTCCAGCCTTAATGTTTCAAAAAAAGGCCTGGGTGTGACCCTCCTCTTCAAGCGCGTCGAGAATTTCACGCTCCGGACCTCTCCGAATGAGAAGATATTCCAGGGCCTATTGAATTTCGAGCCGCCGATACCCAAGCAAAACTCCCTGCGTCTTCCTTCCCGTTATTTCGCGTCTTCACTTGAGCAGCACGAGCTTGCTTTCGGAGCTGAGGTCACCTGGACACCCATCAAGAAGCTGTCCTTCTTATTCAACGGCTCCTATGTCCGCGATTTTATTTTCAAACCAGCGCTCATCCGCGAGCCGGTAGTGACCAGCAATGCCGGTGTGCTTGACACGTCATACCGCGACCACAAAAATTTCTTTGGCGAGGGCAATATAGAAGCTCATTATAAACCAAATCATAATCTGGAGCTGGAGCTGGGCTTTCAATATATCTTCTACAATCGTATCATCTATCAGAGCGACGGCGGCACTCACCCCGGCGAATACAAGGTCAGCAGCTATACTCCGTTTGCGGAGATCACACATAAGATCAATAAGAAACTGTCGTATCGTATAGAGCTGCAATACCAATATGTACCAAACGATTTTGGCCAATGGATGTATGGCCTGTTTGAGTTTAACGTAGCGCCGTCCTTCTCAGTGGCAGTATCAGACATGTGGAATTTCAAACCAAATCCTCAGAATGTGCTTGCGGTTTATCAGACACCGCACCACTTCTATTCGGCCTTTGTATCATATACATATGGTGCACACCGCTTTAGCCTCAGCTATGCCAAGCAGGTGGCTGGGATCGTTTGTACCGGTGGAGTTTGCCGGTATGAGCCGGCTTTCAGCGGTGTCAGATTTTCCGTAACTTCCACATTCTAATAAGCATCATGAAGATCCTCCATAAAATAAATATCCTGGCTCTAATTGCTCTTGCGCTATGTATAAATAGCTGCAAAGAGATAGGCCCGCAGATAGACCTGACCAATGGCAAACACAATACACTTCTGGATACCACCTATGTAGAAAGCCCGGCTCAGGCTCCTCAGCCCAAAACGGTACTGATAGAAATGTTCACCGGCGTATCTTGTATCAATTGTCCCGGTGCTCACGTCGTGATGGACAATATCATAACCGCTAACCCCAGGCGCGTGATCGGTGTAGCTATGCATAGCACCGCCGAACCGGCTTCTCAGGATGAGCAGTTGATCGACAGCAGGGAGCCTCTCGGTTGTCCTGATGCGCAAACGATCATAACCTCATTTGGCGATCTCGGTGCCCGTCCGATAGGCACGGTAAACAGGATCTCACATACCAGCGCAGTCGGGCCGGTATCCGTTTATGATATAGCAGCCAACTGGGGTGGATATACTAACACTAGTTTGGCCGTACCCTCTCCTGTCAATATTGTCTTAACTAAAACATATGTGGACGCTACTCACACTTTGACTGTAGATGTCGAGTTACACTATACAGCAGCCCAGACAGATAGCGATAAGCTCACAATATTCCTGACACAGGATAGCATCGTCACGGCTCAGCTGCAATCTGACAACTCAGACGACTCTACCTATGTGCACAATGCAGTGCTGCGGGCAGCAGTGACCAATGCCCTTGGGGACAAGGTCAACGCAAACCTCGGGGTGGGCACCGTCGTCAAAAAGATATACACCTATACCATCAGTAATCCTCTTTGGAAACCGGAGCATATGAATATTATTGCTTTCGTGCACAAATACCAGAACGGCAGCAGCGAGGTCCTGCAATCCGCGACGATCACAGTAAAGTAGGCCCTGCCAAAATTCCTGTATCAAATACTTGCGACTTGCGTCTCATATCTTAGCTTTGCCACTAACTGATATCTAACAGATAATTTACAAATGAAAATTTCATATAACTGGCTTAAATCTTATTTGGACTTCAACCTCGTCCCCAAAGACCTGGCGGAGATCCTAACCAATACAGGCCTCGAAGTAGAAAGTGTAGATGCATATGAATCCGTGACAGGCGGGCTCGAAGACGTCGTGATAGGTGAGATAGTAGCCTGCGAAAAACATCCTGACGCTGACAAACTAAACGTGACCAAAGTCGACGTCGGCACCGGCGAGCTCCTTCAGATAGTATGCGGCGCACCTAATGCCCGCATAGGATTGAAATCCCCAGTAGCTCTGGTCGGTGCAACACTTTATCCGTCATCCGGAGAAAAATTTCAGATCAAGAAAGCAAAGATCCGAGGCGTAGAATCCTTTGGCATGATATGCGCAGATGATGAGCTCGGCCTCGGCGAGTCTCATTCCGGCATCATGGAACTGGATGTAAACACCAAAGTCGGCACACCCGCATCCGAATATTTCAAAGTAGAAAAGGACACCGTCCTCGAGATCGGCCTCACGCCTAATCGCTCTGACGCCTTCTCCCATATCGGCGTAGCCCGCGACCTATCCGCAGCACTCAGCGCAGTATACAAAATAGATCTGCCTCTCAAAAAACCAGTAGCGGCTGTTTCTCCTTCCCCTTCGGGGAAGGCCGGGGTGGGGACTGCCGTTTCCGTCGAAGACCTCACCGCCTGCCCACGCTACAGTGGCATAAATATCTCCGGTATCAAAATCGCTGACTCTCCTGATTGGCTAAAGAACAGGCTCAAAGCCATCGGCGTTCGTTCTATCAATAATGTCGTCGACATCACCAACTTCGTGCTGCATGAATATGGCCAGCCACTTCACGCTTTCGACGCTGATAAGATCAAAGGAAACAAAGTCATCATAAAGAAACTTCCGGAGGGCACGCTTTTTAAAGCACTGGATGGCACAGACCGAAAACTCTCTGCTGAGGATCTGATGATATGCGACGCAGAAGGTAACGGTTTATGCATCGCCGGTGTATTCGGTGGGCTCGATAGCGGCGTATCAGAAGCTACGACAAACATATTCCTGGAATCGGCACACTTCGATGCGATCAGCGTTCGCAAGACTGCTGCCCGTCATAACCTGCGTACCGACGCAGCCATGCACTTCGAGAAAATATGCGACATCAATATCACTGTAGAGGCACTCAAAAGAGCCGCTTCATTGATAGTGGAGATTTGTGGCGGTCAGGTATCATCTGACATCACGGACGTTTATCCCGCACCTGTCAAAGGTTATCCTGTGACTATAACTTTGTCGCGTATCAATAAACTCTCTGGCGCAGATATACCCACTGCCACGATAAAGAACATCCTGAATAAACTTGAAATAGCGATAGAAAAAGAAGATGGTGATACACTGTCACTTCTTGTACCGACATTCAAAGCCGACGTAAAGCGCGAAGCCGACATACTCGAGGAAATACTCCGCATCTATGGATACAATAGTATCCCGATGCCAAAGGCGTTACATTCGTCTCTGTCATTTTCACCAAAAGTAGATCACACTAAACTCGAAAATATCGCAGCTAATTTGCTCATAGGTTCAGGTTTTTCCGAGATCAGCACTAACTCTATTTCGCAGTCTAAATTCGAACAAGACGAAGCGCTGAAGCAACAGCAAATCCTATTGCTGAATTCCCAGACCGCAGAACTCGATAGCCTGCGCACTTCTATGCTCTACTCTGGTCTGGAAGTCATAGCGCATAATCAGAACCGCAAACAAACAGATCTGCGCCTGTACGAGATAGGCAAGACCTATCACAAAAGTACTGACGGATATGGATATGGCCAGCATCAGCATCTGGCTTTATTTCTCACCGGCCAGGATGCCGATGACAACTGGCTTACAAAAGGAAAGAAGTACGACTTCTATCATCTCAAATCCTATGTAGACAATCTGCTGCATCGCTTCGGTGTACATCAGTATGACAGCACCGTAGTAGAAGCATCTCCATTTATCTTTGCGAGCAAGCTGACTATAGAAGACAAAACCATCGCTATTTTCGGGCAAATAGACAAGGCCATCCTCAAAAATTTCGACATCAAACAGGATGTCTTCTTCGCAGATATAGACTGGGACCTGCTTATGGTTCATTCGCACCACACGCATATCCAGTTTAAGCATCTTCCCAAATTCCCGGCTGTGCGCAGGGACCTGGCGATGCTGGTAGATACAGCACTCACCTTTGAGCAGATAGAAAAGCTGGCACACAACGAAAGCAGAAAACTCCTGCGCGAAGTCTCTCTCTTTGATGTCTACAAAGGCGACAAAATAGAACAAGGAAAAAAATCCTACGCTGTTAGCTTCACCTTCCTCGATCCGGAGAAAACACTCACGGATGCAGACATTGATAAGACCATGTCTAAGCTGATGAAGAAGTTGGAGAGTGAATTGGGTGCGGTGATAAGGAAGTAATTATTTAACCATACATACTATGAATTCCTCTTTCCTCATCATTATTATTTGCTTTTTTGCATTTTCAGAAATTAAAGCACAAAATGCCGAGCAATATTACTCCATTGCTGTAGATAAAGCTCTGCTTAAAAAATATGACGAGGCGTTACTATACTTTACTAAAGCTATTGAACTTAACCCTAACTATGATGACGCTTACAGCCTACGAGCTGGAGTGAAAAACGAAAAGGGAAATATAAAAGGAGCATTGCTTGATTATGATACTGCTATAAAAATTAACAATCAAAACGCTGAATATTTTTCTTTAAGAGCGGGCTGTAAAAACACCTTATACGATTTCGCAGGAGCAGTTACAGATTATACCCAATCCTTAAAAAATGACTCAACAAATAGCACTTCTTACTACAATAGAGGTAATTCAAAAAGAAAACTAATGGACTTCCGAGGTGCAGTTGCGGATTATTCTAAGTCCTTACAAATAGATCCTAAAAATAAACTTGCCTATTATAATAGAGCAAAAGCTAAAACTGAACTTAAAGACTTTTCAAATGCAATTTTAGATTATAACAAAGCTCTTCAAATTGATCCTAATTATAGTGATGCATATACCAACAGAGGATTATTAAGAATAAATCAAAATGACAAAAATGGTGGTTGTATGGATTTAAGTAAAGCTGGAGAACTTGGAGATAAGGCAGCTTATGAAGCTATAAGGAATCTGTGTCGATAAATCCGGTTGAAAAGGATTATATGGGAAGCGCAAAATTTCTCAATTATTTCTTGAACCAAAAAAACAGGACTATATTTATGCATGGCCAAAGTTATAACTCTCGAAGAATTTGAAGCATGCATACAACGTCTTGAAGGTTCAAAGATGTCTGAAGATGAATACATCAAAGAAGTCATAATGAGATCTGAGACAAACTGTGCACCAATCAATATTGAGGATAAAGCAGAATAGTATTTTGCTATTCCTCACTGTCAAGAGATTTGCATCTCTTGACAAATCAAAACACTAATTCATCCCCAACGCATCCGGCTCAATTATATCAAAATACTCCCTCTGATGAGTTGGTAAACCACGAATTCTCCCTCTTCGATCTTAAAGGCTATAATCCATCCGTTGAAAGTGATACAACTAAGACCCTCCGTTGCAAGAGATTCGTCTCTGCATAATACATATTGGACATTAGAGCGGGCATAAGAAAGCAGGAAAGTACTTATTTTATCAATCCATCGATTACCAGAACCTTCCGTATTGACGCTATCGACAAACTCACTTACCTCAAAAATGGTTTCCTCCGCTTCAGGCTTCAGGACTACATTCATGAAGCCTTCTTGAGTTTATTATCTGCCAGGCGCTTTTTGATATCTTTTACAGCTTGCTCCAGTGGCTTGCCTTGGCCTGATGGCCGGCTCAATAATTCCTCCAGCTCCTCCTTAGTAGCTTTGCGACCTATGCCAAAGGCAAGGTCATGGGGTGTTAGTTTTCTAAACTTTTCCATACAATAAATATAATGAAATGGGTTTGAAACTAAAAAATCCTACTTCATCCCCAGCGCATCCGGCTCAAATGTCAGCTTCGACATGTAGATATAGGTCCTGCCCAGCTGCCCGGTGAACCACACCTTCTTCCTCCCTTTGATATTGCTGGAGTAATTCATCAGTACATAGTTATTATCGTCCAGTTTGACTATACCAGGGAAGGCATTGTCTCCGGTACTCGGCAGGTCAGATACCAGTGACAGGCTCAGGTCTTGTTTATTTAGTTTGAATACCGAAGTCACCTTTGTCGTAAACCAATACCTGACCATATTATGGATTTGCTGCCTTTTGGTCAGCACAGAATCATTGTACCTGTTCATCGGTCCGTCATTATTTCTGCGCGATACCAGATAGAGGTCATCATTATGATCAAAGAACAGGGCGCTGTCATACTTATTCTTTGATTTGACTTTCCGCCAGCTGCCTATATTGCAATTGTCCCCCTTGCAGATCAGCGCACCCGAAGATTCGAGCCTCACCGTAGCGAAGAGATCTCCCTTCTTATCAAAGATAAACTCTCCCTCCTCTGCATGATCAGCATCTATCTGCGGATTGACACTATACTGCTGAAAGCCTGTAGCACAAGTAGTATAGAACAATCTCAGGTTCGATTTATGTTTAGTATTGTAGAGGTTCCTGCCATCATAAGCCGACATATAGAGTGTATCATTGCGCTCGCGTAACCTCCATGGCACGAAGCCATCCAGATTGACTGATTGCGGTTGTGTCCAGAAACTGCCTCCAATAGTCCTGCATACCATCATCTCGTGCGGCTCAAAACTGAACATCGAGGTACCTCCGGTAAAGAAATAAAGATTCAATGTGTCGCGATAGGCTGCAAAACGGGGTTCACGCATTTCACGATCGACAAATATTTCCTTTTCAAATTCCCATTTATCGAGATCGTAAGAACTGACTACATATATCCGAACCTTCTTTGATGCATAATGCGTCGGCGCTGTCCGGAATGCCAGGTAGAACTTGTTCTTGTATTTGACCAGGTCCAGGTTATTGTTGCTGTGCATGAGTTTACACTCCTTAGGCAGTTTGCCCGAAGTCGTGAGGTTCTTCCATTCGCTAAATTTGAGTTTTTGAGAGTGAGCAGCAAAACTGATGGCCGAGATGAATAATAAGGCTAAGTAGCGCATTGTGGGATTTTATGTAGGATGTGGTAACGCAAAAGAGCTCCCTTTAGTTCGCCGGTGCAAGGCCTTTTAAGTGAATCGCTCGAATAACCGTTGATACGTGCTTGAATAATGAAGGCCTGAAGGATTTCATCAAACGAAACTGTTAGGGCATACATTCCATTATTTGTGGAATAAATTCCCAAAAATCCGTCAAATACCGCGACATAAGCTCCATTTTATGCGGGTTTCAGTACTGGCATGAAAATATATTATAGTAACTGGTTTCGATCAACATTAATCCTAAACTAAATAACAATGAAATTCAACCTTACCCTTATTGCTATCGCCGGACTTAGCCTTACCGCTTGCAATAACAAACCCACTGCTGATATACCGGTATCCACTATAGACACAGTCAGCCATACACAGGACAGCGCTTCAAATCAAACCAACATGGATCAGTCCAGGGTTGTTAAAGAAGATTCCTCTTTCCTCGCCACTGCCAGTGAAACTGGTGTCTTTGAAATAGAAGCTGCCAAACTCGCCCAGAAAAACTCAACAGACGCCGGGGTCAAGGAATTTGCCACTATGATGACCGCAGAACACACTGCCATGGGCAAGGATGTCGAGGCCCTCGCCAAAACCAAAAACGTCATTCTCCCTGTCGGAATGGGCGATGACAATAAGAAAGAATGGGACAAACTTCTGGATCTCAGGGGAGCCAAGTTTGACAAGGAATATGTATCCGCCAATGTAAAAGGCCATAAAGATGCCATCGCTCTTTTTGAGAAAACCACCAAGAATACAGACAACAGTACAGAGGTGCGGGACCTCGCTACCAAAGGCCTTCCTACACTCAAAAAACACAAACAACACGCTGACGCGCTGAAAGATAAGATGAAGATGTAAAGTGGTTAAACTAACATCATGCTTCGAAAAGAGGGCTCCGTTTATCGGGGCCCTTTTGGATTATAGCCACTTCTCTGTCTTTGGATTGCCAGATATAGCGTAAAGCATTTTTTACTACCTTTATCTTTGTTATTTCTAAACTTATAGTCCCCTGATCACAATGCCCTATACCCAGCGCCTCGAAAAGATCATCGCTCGTACCCGCCAGCTGTCCAATAAGGCGCTCACAAGTGAATCTGCGCTCAAATCAGCCCGCGAGGAGAACCAAAAACTCAAATCAGAGATTGATAATCAGGCTCATATCATAGAGGATTTAAACAATAAAATAAAAATCATTAAGTTAGCGCATTCTTTTGAAGGAGGAGAGGACATTTCCGCCCTCAAAAGGAAGATAAACGAGTACATCAGGGAAATAGATAATAGTATCGCCTTACTCAATGACTAAGTGATGGATGATATAGTGCAGATAAATGTAATGGTGTCGGATAGGATCTATCCCCTGAAAGTATCCGAAAGTGAGAAAGAGGAAGTAGTGAACGCTGTCAAACTGGTCAATGAAAAGATCAGGGAGTACCAGCGGATGTATGATGGGAAGGATAAGCAGGATTATCTTGCTATGGTGCTGCTGCTGTTTGCAGTAGAGCACATGCGGAACGAAAAAAAGATCATCATAGAGGATACCGGATTTGAATCAAAACTGGCAGAACTCGAGCAAATACTCTCTCAGGCGATATAAAAACGCCCTCTCACCTTCAGGCTATACTTACTATTCGTTTATTGACCTTCCGTTTGGAGGGATAGGTATGGTATTATTCATTCAATTATAAAACAGCAACATGTTAATAACAATCATCGTCGGGGTAGTCCTGGCCATTGTGGGTGTTGCTATTGGTCTTTTTATCGGTAAGGGTTCTACCAAAAATGAGGTAGATAAAATAGAAGCCGCAGCCAAAGCTGAGGCGGAAAAGAAAGTAGCAGACGCTAAAGCCACCGCTGACAAGATAATAGCAGACTCAAACCGGACAGCCGAAAACACCAAAAAGGACAAAATGCTGGAGGCCAAAGAACACTGGCTCCAGATGAAAACCAAACACGAATCTGAGGTAGTCGAGCGCAATAAGAAAGTGATCGACAAAGAAAACCAGGTCAAACAACAACAGCAAGACGCCAGCAATAAGCTCGCCGAGGCCTCTAAGAAAGAGAAAGAACTGGACAGCATCCGCGAAAATCTCAACAAGCAGCTCGAAGTGGTTACTACCAAGAAAGAGCAACTCGACAAGAGCCATGAGACCTTCGTCTCTAAACTAGAGCAGATCGCATCCCTGTCTAAGGAAGATGCCAAGAAGGAGCTCGTAGACTCTCTCCGCAAAGAGACCGAAACCAAGGCCCTCGGCATGATGAAAGAGATCGTCGACAATGCCAAGGTCAACGCAAACAAAGAAGCCAAAAAGATCATCATCCAGTCTATCCAGCGTACTGCTGCGGAGAACGCTATCGAGAATACCGTATCTGTATTTAACCTCGACAGCGATGAGATGAAAGGCCAGATCATCGGTCGCGAAGGCCGTAACATCCGGGCACTCGAAGCCGCTACTGGCTGCGAGTTCGTAGTAGATGATACGCCTGAGGCGATGATCATATCCGGCTATGATCCTATCCGCCGGGAGATCGCGAGGTTGTCGCTTCAGCGTCTCGTCACTGACGGCCGTATCCACCCTGCCCGTATCGAGGAGGTGGTAGCCAAAACAAAGAAGCAACTCGATGACCATATCCGTGAGATCGGTGAGCGTACCGTGATAGACCTTGGTATCCAGGGCCTCCACGCTGAGCTCGTCCGCTATGTAGGCAGGATGCGCTTCCGTTCATCATATGGACAGAACCTCCTCCAGCACTCACGCGAGGTCGCCAATCTCTGCGCTACCATGGCAGCAGAACTCGGCCTCAATCCAAAACTAGCTAAACGCGCAGGCCTCCTCCACGATATCGGCAAGGTGCCTGATGAAGAATCTGAACTCTCTCACGCACTCCTCGGAGCCAAGCTCTGCGAGAAATACGGCGAACATCCGGCTATCATAAACGCCGTAGGCGCGCACCACGATGAGATGGAGATGAAGTATGTCATCTCTCCTATCGTTCAGGCTTGTGATGCTATCTCAGGTGCCCGTCCGGGCGCTCGTCGCGAGATCATGGAGGGATACCTCCAGCGTATCAAGGACCTTGAGAACCTCGCACAGTCGTTCGACGGAGTCGAGAAGGCATATGCCATACAGGCAGGCCGCGAACTCCGTGTGATCGTAGAGGCTGACAAGGTAGATGACAAGAACTCTGAGGAACTGTCATTCGCTATCGCTCAGAAGATCGAGAACGAAATGACCTATCCGGGTCAGGTCAAGGTCACCGTCATCCGCGAGAAGCGCAGTGTCAACGTAGCCAAGTAAGAACAACAAAGCTTAATATATCAAAGGCGTTTAAGAGCAATCTTAGCGCCTTTGTTGTTTAAATCATACGTTGGATTATCACTTCGTCACTTTTCACTCCTACACCCAATAAGTTTAACTTCACCCCATAAAGTAACATGGAAGAACTACATCACGATAAAAAAGACCACACTGAGGTCACCCTCCGCCCGCATGGACCGCTGGTCATCAAAGGTGACTTTGAGGTCATCGACGAAGACGGCAAGGTCATCGAACGCAAGCATCAACAGATGTCCTTCTGCCGCTGCCGCATGAGCCAGAAATGGCCCTTCTGCGACGGCTCGCATAAGGCGGCCCATTGAAATTTTTCGACGACAGAGCTGTTACCCCTATTGGACTTGCCTTCGGTTGTTAAAGTCCCAAATGGGCTGTCAGCACGCAAGGTTTTGACTATAAAGTGGCTTACTGATTTCTAATAACTAGTTGCAAATAAACCATACATTTTATTTATATCGCAATCAATACTTATCCTCCATCTACCTCCTTTTCGCACCTCAGGCGATATAATTAAACAATTAAATCACATTTCAATATCTTCATATTGAAAACATGAAACGCTATATTCCTTTATTCATGATTTTAATAGCTCCACTCTATACTCTGGCTCAGGGAGGAGTATGGACATTTGTAAAAGGTAATTATAATTACGGTTCGGCTATATCTGGTCATACTGGTACTATTGGAATATCTAATAGCGCTGATTATCCAGGTCCAAGATACTCAGCAGCGCAATGGAAAGATTTGAATGGCAACTTTTGGATATTTGGAGGTAGGGACAGAATGGGACTTCTCCATAATGATTTGTGGAGGTATGATCCTTCGCTTAATTTATGGACATGGGTTAATGGACCTGACTCCGCGAGTGCATGGGGGATATACGGTACGCAAGGTATTCCTGGACCTAATAATATCCCAGGTGCACGTGGTTATGGCGTGAGGTCATGGACCGATCAGTTTGGTAGATTATGGTTGCATGGCGGCGGCGCATATGATGGTATAAGTTATCAAGGACTCATAGATGACATGTGGATGTATGACATAACTACAAATCAATGGGCCTGGATGAAAGGTGCCGATACCATAAACACGCCTTCCAATTATGGAAATCTACAGGTTGCAGCATTAAATAATACACCCGGCGCATTGCAGGAGTGTAATAGTGCCTGGGTCAAATCTGACGGTACATTATGGTTTTTTGGAGGAATGGGTTATGGGCACAGCAATAATGTTTGGAAGTTTGATATCAATACAAACCATTGGACATGGATGAGTGGTTCCGGAGAGATAGATTCTTTTTATAGCTATGGCAATATAAATGTTGAGTCTGCGAGTAATCGTCCAAAAGCAAGATGTTCCTATTCCCATTGGCAGGATGACAATGACAACTTTTATATTTGGGGAGGATATCGATTTGATTCGATCTCCTCTAGTTATAATGATGTATGGAAATATAATACAGGCAATAATTACTGGACCTGGATAAGCGGTGATTCATTTTTAAATGATACAACTCGTTATATGGGATTGTGTACTCCGGGAAATGGCTGCGCTCCTGGACTAATGTTGGAAAATAGAACGACACAGACAAACGGTTGTGACGGTCGGTTTTGGACATTTGGGGGTCTGGGTGACAATTTTGGTCTTTGGAATTTTGATATCCAAACACAGGAATGGACAGCTTTTTCGGCAACAAATCCTTTCACCGACTATCGCTTCGGATGTTGCATGTGGGCCGATAGCGCTGGTGCAATTTGGATATGGGGAGGAGATGGGCGTAGCGACATGTGGAGATTTGTTCCTGACCATGATTGTATCCAACCCCATATTTCTTTTCAGCTTTCGGACTCTCTTTTGTGCATTGGAGACTCATCGCATCTTCTTTTGAAAGGGGGGAAGTTGTTATCACTCGCCCCAGCAATGGGATCTCATATTACTGACTCAGCTAGTATCATTCTAAATCCCTCCATCACTACCTCATATACTGCCATCGGATTAGCATTCTGCGGCGTAGCTGATACATTTTATTTTACCATCAAAATTTCGCACCCGCCTAACACTAGTTCGAATCAAACTATTTGCTCTGGTGATTCCTTTCTTTTCAATGATCATACGCTCTCTGCAGTCGGTATTTACTATGATACATTGACCAGCATTTCTGGTTGCGATAGTATTATTCAGTTAACTCTCAGCACTGTGCCCAGACCCATCGCTGGTTTTTCCATAACACCAATTGGCGACTCCATTCCATATAGCACCATCAACGTTACCAATACATCCTCGAATTCAGACACCATTCTCTGGCAACTCAACAATGAACTTGTCACAATAGTAAATGGACGCCTTCCTATATCAGACACTGGCAATTACTGCATTCGACTCATAGCATCCTCCCAGGCAGGCTGTAGAGACACCTCGCAGCAGTGCATTTATGTATTTGAAAATGCCTTTGCCATACCCAATGGCTTTACACCCAATGGCGATGGAAAGAATGATCTCTTCTATCCTGTTTTTATTAATAAAAATGGAATAGCTGTCACAAGCTTCAAAATTTACAATCGTTGGGGCCAGCTTGTCTATGATGACCCAACCGGCGGCTGGGATGGAAACTACAAGGGAGAGCCACAACCGGGAGAAGCATACACTTATTTCATTTCAATGAGTTTGCTGGATAGCTCTCATCCCGGTCAAATGAGAGAAATAAAAAAAGAAGGAGGTTTTGAGCTGTTGAGATAAACAAAGTCCGCAGCAGCAATCACGATAAAAAAGGAAACTAACAGGATGACTGTTAATTTCCTTTTCAGTTTTAAAATACTGGCTTGCGAATGGAAGATCTCACCTCATTACCTCCAGCTTCGCCTTATCCTCATACCGTTCACCTGAGTTGGTCGCAAAACTCGTCCTCACAAAATACACTCCCGAGGATAACTTAGCGGCAGATAGTTGAATAGCACGCTGACCGCCTCCATATTCATCTTCAATATGTGTCACCACCTTCTGTCCTATCGTATTATATATACTCACAGCCAGTTTCCCTTCCTTCGGAAACTCATACCGCAGCTGAAAACGGTCCACCGCCGGATTTGGGAACAATACCATCTTCCCACCCGAAGTCGTAAAATCAAATATGCCTATTGAGACATCTTCCGGCTGTTGGAATCCCTCCGTGAGAATGGTCCCTCCTTGCGAGAAGGTCGCCACCATAGACATCTCGCCCACCGTTTGCGACAGGCTATATCCCCCTGCCGTACTATACCACCCTGCTGAAGCGACCACTTGCGGTGAGGTAGTTTGCCCTATGCTGTGCAGGGCAGATATACTCACCATTAGTACTATCATTATCTTTTTCATCACCTTATTATTTTTATTAAAAAATCTGTGTCATTCCTGCCCGACTTCGTCATTCCGGCGGGCGTGTGTTTTGTGTTCACCAATTAATACTAAAAGGCCAGCGCCGCAAAGCGCCAGCCCGATAGAAAACAAAATTATTGCTTGATGATAAGCACATTGAATGCCGCACCCACTGGCATAGTCGTCGGGTTACCGCTCGATAGGTCCACGCATGCGATATCCCAAAAAGTTGTTGTCGCATTATAGAAAACAAAGAACCCCTTATTACTTCCGTACACATTTCCGTTTGCTGCTGTCAGTGTTAGTATCGCATTCGCATCGCCATTGCATAGGGCGCTATTTATTACAGCCAGGTTAGGATGTGCGCCCAAATCTACATAGCCATTCCCTGATGCACTTCCACTTTGTGTCATCAGCGCAAAGGCGCTCTTATTAGCACCCGATACTTTGATCGCGCCATTCTTAAGCTCGAGAGCAGCTTTTGTGGCTGATGCGTTAGGCACCTCCGCCACCATCGCACTGCCATTTGCAGAATAGCCATATACACCTATTCCTGCACCGAGGTTATTGGCGAGCACAGCTGCTGATACACTGGTAGCTGAGGTAGAGGTGATATCCGATTGCAGGCCGTATCCGGTGGTCGTGGTATTGACCATATAGGCTGTCGGGTAGCTTGCGCTGTTGCCCGATACATGTATCTTGCTGGTCGCAGCAGCTACACCTATCCCCACGTTTCCATCGCCTGTCAGCGACATCACATCGCCATAGGTACTATTATAAAAATTCAAACGTTCGTTAGCATTCGTTGCGCTATTGTATCCGGCTATAGTCCAGAATGTACTTCCTGTATTATTCCCAAAACTCAACCTTGCATAGTCGTTATCATTTTCATACACCTGCACATTCGGATTACTGATCGTACTATTAGATGTGAAAAATCCACCTACGCCACTGCTCGCCTCTCCATACACGCCATACTTTGCACTGCCAGATGCATAACCATACACAGCCCTGCCGCCAGAGCCTTGCGCTGTGCCCTGCACGCCATAGCCTTGTGCGGCATCTCCCCATACACCAAAGCCGCTCAGCCCCGTGGCATAACCACGTACACCAGTTGCTGTACCCGACGTACCCCATATAGCCGTACCACTGGTATTTGTGATGTCAAAGGCATTGGAAGCGCTCCCCACTGATTGAGCATATGGCAATGTCAGCGTTCCACCTCCGGTGCCCGGTGCCCATTGCGTACCATTCCACTTCAGCACATCCCCTGTGCCCGGAGCAGTACTCAGCACAGCACGACCTTGTATTTTTGTCACCACGTTTACACCCGGCGCGCCTGTCACATCTCCTGCCAGCGTACTCACTGATCCTGTTGCGCCTGCGGGACCGATAGGCCCGGTCGCACCGGTCGCTCCGCCACCCACACCTGTCGCACCCATTGGTCCCGTCGCACCTGTAGCGCCTGTCGCACCGCCACCGGCACCGGTTGGTCCGGTTGACCCTGTTAGTCCCGTCGCACCGGTATGGCCAGTAGCGCCCGTTGCACCTTGCGCGCCGGTAGCTCCTGCAGGACCGGTAGCACCGGTATTTCCGCCACTGCCATTGCCCGCATATAGTGCATACGGCACACTCAGTAGTTCAGACGCGCCCATAGTAGTATAGGCAGTGCCGCCTGCAGGATCTATTTCTACCTGGAGGTGCTTAGATCCTGTACCCCACGATATTGTATTAAAAGTCCCGCTGACCACTGTGCCGCCACCCACAGCATGGGTCACCAGGCCCAGGCTATTTGTAGTGAGTGATGCTGTTTCCTGGTATACCACAGTTCCGATACCCGATCCGTCATGTATGGTAAACCTAAAACTCACCGCCTGGTTGGCCACCACGTTGCCATTGCTATACCGTACCACCGTCTGGTAGTTGAAGGCTTGAGGGGCCGTCTGGGCTATAGTCCAACCCATGCTCATACATACTATCAGTACGATCATAGATATAGCGCGCACTCGATTTCTTATTCCCGTTTGTCTGCCCGACACTGTCATATTTGACGTAGCACCTGTTTTTGTTTTCTGTCTCATTGCTTTTGTTTTTGATTGTGAATGATGGATCGAAGGTATTTCCATCCCTACCCGATATCAATTCAAGTTTATTAGTAAATTTAAACTCAATAGCTGCTAAATTGATCGCAACTAATTGATAAACAATTATTAGTAAGTCTTATGGGATTATCCGAAAACATCATCAAAAGCCTTGATAAAGACGAATTACGCTTTATCTCCCGGGATGTTTTGGCAGATCAGGAGTCCCAGGCAGCTAAGCTATTTGACTTGATAGGGGAGTTTGGAGATGAGGAGGAAAAAATAGCTGCCCGATTCAAACGCGCTGCGCCAAAAGGCAACCTTTCCGTCGTGCGCAATCAACTTCAGCATATATTATTAAAGAGCATCGAACAGCGGCACGCTGACGATTACATTTTTGCCGGCGTCAATTCGCTGCTGCTTCAGATCAGGATATTTGCCGACAGGTCTGCCTTTGATATAGTGAAAAAACTGCTGGATAAAGCCCTGCAAACAGCGGAAGAAAATGAACTCTTCACACAATGGCTGGAGCTCCTGGAGATCAAGCTTCATCTCTATCAGACCAAAAATTACCTGGAAGATGATAAGGCAGCAGATATCCTCAGCATGAGCAAAGTAGTGTTTGCCAGATATGCCAATCACCAGGCATATCGCTGGCTCCTGTTTGAGCAGATGCTCCTTATGAATAATAATTTCATCCTTCGCACCGAAGAGGACAAAGATAAGTGGGAGCAAATCAGACAGCATGAGTTGCTATCGGATATAGCACAGGCGTTGAGCAAAAAAGCCCGGATAGAATATTGGATAATACAGGCGCAGTACTACAATATTTTCAAGCAATACGATGATGCTCAAAGGTGCTTTCAGGAACTCGTTACCTTGTTTGAAGAAAATCCATTTCTAAAACAGATCCGTTGCATGGATTTCCTTTGGGCCAATTCACAACTCGCACAGATCAGCTATTTTACAAAAGATACGGCATCTATGCACCAGGCGCTTGAAGCTATCAAGGCAGCAAAAAAACACAATGACATCGAGCAGGTCGCCGCCTTTACATACTATACCAATTACGGTATGGCCTATTATGACCTCATCAATGATAAACCCTCTCTAAAGCAATTGCTGGATGAAGCTCATGCCGGACTTCGTACATGGATAGCCAGGATCAAGCCGGATGGCCGCATAGCCCTGCTGGTCTCCTGCGTCAGCGTCTGGGTAGAGTGGGGAGAATACGAAAAGGCGCTCGCCATCATTCGTGAATTCAGTGATTATATATATACAGAGAACCGCCTTGATGGCAAGATCGTACTGCTATTCTACGAACTCATCGCCCAGATAGAATCCGGAAATGAACTCATGGTAAACGACACCCTCCAGAATTTCAACCGCTACCTGCTGCGGCATAATTTCAAAAGCGAATTTGAGCAGCTCATGGTCCGTTTCCTCAAGGTCATTTCATCCCACACCCCTACGGTCAAAGAAGAACTTTCGGCGCTTAAAGAACAACTGTTGGTTTTGCCCGAAAGATCGATCCTCGACCAGCACCGCGTCCTCTACCAGATATTGATGAGCATGATCGATAGCCGCCTCTCCGGCACGAGGTACCACGACTATATCGCTGCCGCCAAAAAATGACCCCATCAACCCCTCGAAGAGTCGCAAAACAAGAATTCCTTAATTGGCAAAAACCTTTACCCAGTCTCAAAGAATATTAATGACAATTGTATGACTCAGATCATGGCATATAAAATTAACACTTCGACGATTCGGCAGATATTTCTTTATATTTGACCCAACTTAAATCTCTGCTATGAAACGTATTAAACTCAAGGGGCACCTCCTTTTAGGATGCTTGTGCCTTTCTTTTCTCTCCTTCGCTCAGACCGATCTTGTCCGCTTTTATGAAAATGCCAAAGTAGGCTACAAAGACAATGCCGGCAAAGTCATCGTACCTCCCACCTATATCTCAGGTAGTGAGTTTCGTGAAGGTTATGCCATCGTCATGCGTGAGGGTAAACGTGGCTACATCAATTCCAAAGGAGACATAGCTATTCCTTTCCAATATGAGGACGCCTGTCTCTTTTCGCATGGAGTAGCTTTTGCCATGATCCATGGCAAATACGGTTTCATCAATACCACCGGGACATTTATTATCCCACCTTCTTTTGATCATGCGGAGCAGTTCAGCGATGGGTTGGCATTGGTGAGGCAAGGCGAAAAAACAGGGTACATCAGTAATAAAGGCGCCTTTGTCATCCCTGCTCGATACGACCGTGCGATGAGCTTCCTCAATGGTGCAGCAGCCGTTCATACAAATGGCAAATGGGGGTATATAGACAACACGGGAAAATTTATCCTACAGGCTAAATACGATCAGGCATCTGCCTTTCACGCAGATGGCACCGCTCAGGTCAGGATAGGTACGGAGAATTTCAAGATCAATAAGAAAGGGAAGGTACTGGAAAAGATAAAAGGCCACGAGGAGGAGGAAAGAGAACATCGTAAATAACGGACTATGAAAAAAACTACATTACTGCTGAGCTTCCTGGCATTATACCTGTGCTCACATGCCCAGGGCGGTACCTGGACATGGGTCAATGGGGACCAGTCGATCAATGGTCCCGGCAATATAGGAACGATCAATGTACCGAACGCTGCCAACTATCCTCCGGGTAGATACCAATCGATCAACTGGATAGACCAGAATGGCAATTTTTGGATATTCGGCGGGGTGGTGAATAGCGGTGGAGATGAAATGCAGGATCTCTGGAAGTATAATCCGAATACAAATGTCTGGACTTGGGTCAAAGGGCCGTCGATCCCCGGCGGAGTTGGCGTATATGGCACGCAGGGCGTACCCGCACCAGGCAATATACCGGGAGGCAGGGGCTGGGGGGCAGTATCATGGACCGACCATCAGGGCCACCTGTGGATGCATGGTGGATATGGATACGATGCCACCGGTTTTATCGAAACCCTGGATGACATGTGGATGTATGACATAGCTACAAACCAATGGACATGGATGGCTGGGTCCAATATAGGAGGTGGCGTCCCGACCTATGGCACACTGCAGGTCGGTGCTGCAGCCAATACCCCTGGC
>JAOQAO010000051.1 GCA_025963485.1 Bacteroidota bacterium
CGCGATGCACTATAACCTTTCTCCTCCGCCACACGCAAATTATCTATAGACTCTTGCACCGACCCTACGATCAGGCGCACGCCGAGTTTAGCGACTAGCTTATCGCGATATTCAATTGTCTCTGCAAAGTTATGACCGGTATCAATATGTATCAAAGGAAAGGGAATGGGAGCAGGATAAAATGCCTTTTTAGCCAGATAAGTGACAGCGATGGAATCTTTGCCACCGCTGAAAAGTATAGCCGCATTTTGAAACTGTGCGGCAGCCTCGCGTATCACATATATGGCCTCAGACTCCAGCGCCTTGAGATGATTTAAAGTAAGACTCATCTATTACAATTCTGATTTAATATTCGGGCTGTAAAGAAAGTCATAATCATCAAAGCAAGGAAAAAAGATTATTGCAAATGGTATCTGCTGTACGTCGATTGGACTGGTAAATGCAGGCTATTTTTATACCAGAATAGATGAGGCGTTTTTTCCTCGTCAATGGGAGGTCTTATCGCTGTACGATCACAAAGACATCTTCACTGTCCTTCTTCATCATGTAGTTCTCACGTGCAAATTTCTCCTGCGATTCCGTATTCGTGGTGAGCTCATCAAATCGGGTATCTACTTTTTCTATCTCATGCTTATAATAGTTGCTCTTCTTTTTGAGGCTGGCCAGTTCATGGCGGCGATTATATTGGACCATCAGATTATTCTCATCAAAAAAGAGCATCCACACAGCAAAACTGATACCCGTCAGAAAAAAAACATTTCTGAATATGGCTGGAACTTTTAGGAAATAGATCTTGATCTTCTGGTACATATTGCGCTCTCAAAATTCGATAAAAACTATCACTATTATAACGTCATTGTAAACCACTATTGTGCATTGTCCTTTTTTCGGCGCATGGATCGATTGATACAACAAAAAAGGAGAGCGCCTGCTCTCCTTTTCCTGTATTAGTTTTTGGATATTAATAGTTCCAGAGGTCATGTTCCATTACAAACATGTCGTTCTTGATCCTGTCAGACTCCAGCAGCAGGTCCACGCCTGTAGCGTATTCCTTGATCTGGCGGTCATATACGTTTGACTCTTTGTAGATGTAGCTTTCAAACATACGGGCCTCAAACAGGTCCTCCCAGCTCAATCTCACGGCATCATTCTTAGGATTGTATACCTCATACTTAGCCAGGATCGGACGGAGATCAGGATAGTAGCACCAGTACATCACGAGGTCACCACGATAGTTTCCGTTAGCATCCTTGTCCTCCATGACAGGGGCCAGGCCTATGATACGGCACATCATGGTAGATGTCTCCTCATCAAACAGCCAGTCCTCTTTCAAACGGAATTTAGATACACGGTCCCATGTGAGTTCATTCTTGATCACCTTGGTTTCCTCTTCGAGAGTTACCGGGTTGATACTTGTTACAGTATCTTCCTTAGAGCCGATCTTCTTCACCTCGTCTACACCGAGTACCGCTTTGAACTGGTCACCGTTGTCTACGTTGTTATCATATACAGTTAGTTCGCCATTTTTGGCTGCTGTGTGTACGATCTCGATCAGTGGCTGCTGAGGATATGAGAAAGAAAGATTCATCTTCTCTCTCGTATCTATCACTCTCCATATACGTTTCTGCCAGAAGATATCCGCTTCCCTCAGGTAGTCATAAGGAATAATTTCTTTTTCCTTAGTGATGACCTTCTGGTATGCTCCATCCAATGGTTCCTGAGCAAACAGCGACCCTGCTGACATCATCAGACCTACTGCTGCTATTATTTTACCTGCGTTGAACATATTATAATCTTTATCTGTTTTTATTGGACTGTAAATACGATCTGGCCGATCTTACGTGGAGTACCATCCGGACCTCTTACCTTGATTTCCTCCAGGTAGATAACATCCTTAGGCTTAGCACGGCTCAGGAAGGTCAACATCTGAGGGCTGAAGAGTGGTCCTGCAGCGCTAGCTCTGTAGATCTCACCCTTAGAGGCGAAAACCATGTCATAGCTTTCCACATTGAACCTTGCTTCAAAATCAAAGTTATCAAGCACCGGTACGATACCTGTTTGTGCTTTGAGAGTGCCCGGTTGTGCGTTTCCACCTCTCAGTTTACCACCGAGTGTCGGGATCGGATCCGGAATTCTCTTTACACGCATAGGGAAATCGCTCGTCTTGCCATCTTTTACAGATACCTTGATATTACACTTCAGATCGGGAGTAGTCGCTTTCGCGATATACTTACCGGGACCAGCCTTAGCCAGAGTGATACCACCACCTGATGGGATCACGGCTGTTTTCTCGTCTCCGGCACCTGATGATACAGTGATCGGGTTATCGACACCGATATAGATCACGTTCATTTTGTCGAGCATCACAGCTGCACCCGCAGGTACACCCACTGTGTACTCCAAAAATCCAGGTGCATCTTCAGTACCTCCGGTCCTCTTAGGTATCTTGACCATAGTAGGTATTTTGAAAGTTCCTTGCGCTGTCGCACTAGCAGTGTAGGTGGCTTTTCCGTCTTTCACGTCCAGTCTGGCTCCATTTACATAAACTTCCGGAACGATCGCTGTGCTATAAGCACCGAGACCGATAGTAGCTTCGTATTTGTCACCCACGAGAACATAAGAAGACTTCGAGCTAACAAGTGGCTCAAATTTGTCAAGTGTTACCTCCACTGATACTGCCTCCTTAGCCAGACGGTCCATACACATTGCTTCTGTGTTCTTCACGTCATTGTCAAACTTGTTGAGGATAGTCAATGCCGCTACTTCCGGCACCATGTGGAAATAAGCCATTTGCCATGACAGTTTTTCTCCGCTTTCATGAGTCGTCGGAGGAGTCACATCTACAGGGATAGCTGATGGCAAAGTGTATTTTTTCATAATACCATCAACGTCCTTTTTGTAAGCTTCCAGCTTAGCTCTGAGCAGGTCTCCATCCTTTCCTTCAGCGAGGATCCTGGTTCCTACTTCCAGGTCATCATCGCCCTTTCCGGTCAGGAGTTGCTTCTTCAGTCCATCTATATAGTTATGCACTTCAGATGTTTTACCCTGGACGCTCTTTACCATGCCCATCAGTTCTTCGACTTTCTCAGGCTGATTTTTCCTTTCTGCTTCCAGCAGTTTTACAGTCTTTGCATTTTTAGTATCTATCATGTCGTTAGAGCGGCTGATAGAGTCATTTACAGTTTTGAATGCATTTAATATTTCCGCAGATACGTTCATGGCGAGAAGCGCTGTCAACACGAGGTACATCATGTTGATCATTTTCTGCCGTGGCGTTAGTTTACCTCCTGCCATTTTATTTTTTCAGTTTAAGGGTTAAACGAATTTGTTTCTTAAAATTAAATTATGCGTTTGTCGCCCTCATGGCAGATAGCATGTTACCATATACATTGTTCAGTGCAGTCAGGTTCTTATTGAGAGTACCCAGTTGCTCTTTGTATTTAGTAGCGTCGTTAGCTGTCTCAGAAAGTGCTTGTGCAGCATTGTTCAGGTTGCCAAAGAATTTGTTCATCGCTTTCAGGTGATTGCTTGAATCCTGAAGTTCCAGCTCGTATATGGTGTTCAGTTGACCCAGGTTCAACGCCATCTTTTGTACTTGCTCGTGATATGTCTTTGTATCTCCGGCACCCTTGCTGATTTCGTTTACAGCTGTAGTCGCTGTAGCTGCTGCAGAGGCGAATGAAGTGATATTGCCAGATGCTGTCTTCGCATTTTTTGCGAAATCATTTACTGCTACAGATGCTTCTGTGAGGTCATTAAGCTTACCTGTGCTGTCAGCCAGAGATGAAAGGCCTTTACCCAGGCTATTGATCAGATCCGGTCCTACTTTAGCTTCAGAGAGCATTTTATCGAGTTGCTGAGTCAGCGGCTTTTCGCCCTTCTTTGCGATAGGCTCAGATGAGAGAAGCTCAGGATATACCCTTTCCCACTCATAGTCCAGGTGAGTTTCGAATTGTGGTTCAAACGCAGACACAAAGAATATTAGTACCTCTGTACCCATACCTGCGATAAGCATTCCGGTAGCATACGGCCAGTGATTGATCTTGAAAAGTGCACCCATGATCACCACAGAGGCACCCCATGAGTAAGCGTAGTTCAACAGGGTTTTGCCGCGTTTGCTAAGAAAGAAAGATTTGCCTTGATCAGCCATTTTTTAATTTTTTGAGGGTTAATTAAAGAAAGATGTATTGGTTAAATGAAAATTACCAGTTAGAAATTAATTGCGAATTGAATAATTAAGTGGATCAATGATCAGATATATCCCTGCCCAGGAATGTAGTGATGCAACGGAATCCTATATAAGATTTAGCTGAGTCAGCATACTCCCAGTGACGGGTGCCTGTCTCTATATAGTAGCCAATATCCTTCCACGATCCACCGCGTATTACTTTACGTTTCAGGGTCTCAGACTCAGCCTTGTCAGCATCATAGCGGATATCAGGGTTGAGGTCATGGATGAAAGAGTATGCATTCTCATAGTAAGCAGACGAGGTCCATTCAGCTGCGTTTCCAGCCATATTATACAGGCCGTAGTCGTTAGGCCAGTATGCATCTGCACGTACAGTGTAGAAGCCGCCATCTTCAGGATAGTTACCCCTGCCCGGCTTGAAGTTCGCCAGTACGCAACCCTTGGAGTTCCTTACATATGGTCCACCCCATGGATATGGAGCCAGTTTTTTGCCGCCACGTGCTGCATATTCCCACTCGCTTTCTGTAGGCAGGCGGAAGTTGTCCATCAGCGGTATACCTCTTTGATTGTTATAGTCCATCCACAGCCTTGTTCTCCATGCACAGAATGCATTAGCCTGAGGCCAGGTCACACCCACTACAGGATAGTCGTCAAATGCAGGGTGGTGGAAATAGTTGCGTGTCATTGGCTCATTGTACGAGTATGTGAAATCACGTACCCAAACCAATGTATCAGGATACACCTGGCATTTCTCATGACGGATGTATTTGCTCCTTTCAGTATTCCTGTTCTTAGACTTGGCAGCTTCCTTGAAATCTATCCAGTCATAGACGTACCATAATTTATTGACATCGATCTCCTTGATACCCCAGAAGCGCTGCGCCTCAGGTACGAATATCTCCTCGAGCTGTTCGTTGCCCTCGGTCTTCTTCCAGTCGATCTTTTGATTCCAGTCGATCTGAGATTTGCCGCTGTTTGCGTCTTCTTTGGTATGCTCGAGCATGACGTGAGCTACAGAGTCACGTACATAGTTCACAAACTGGCGATACTCATTATTGGTGATCTCTGTATCATCCATGTAGAAGCCAACTATAGACACTTGCTTAGCTTTGGCTACGTGAGCGCTATTCACATCCTGGTCACTGGGGCCGATGTGAAGTACACCTGATGGGACAAAAACCATTCCGTATGGAGTCACCGGATTCCACCTCGGCCTGTCTTGCTCACCAAGCAACTGCCCGTTGTAACCACCGCTACATCCTGCCAGAAACAATGCAATGGCAGCAGAAGCAATGCACAAGATGCTTTTGATTTTTTTCATTTTTCTCAGAGTTAGATTGATTTGGATAAATTTTTAAAGGTCGTAAATGTAATAAATAAATACTCGAATTGCCAAATATAGTGAACCAAATTTATTTTACGCATGCAACCATGTTTTGTTTCCACACGTCCTGTCACATTTGTCCACATTTCCTACAAAAAACGCGCATTAAAGTAATAATAACCTGTCCTTGTACGTTTCTTGAGGCCAAATTGATACGCTACGCTTATTTCATGGCTACCGGTATTAAAGCCATTGAGATAAGACGTATTGATATCGTAGGAATAGACAAGACGGAAGCCCTTGTACCTGAATCCCGCGTATATGATCGCGGCATCCAGCGTGCGCAGGCTATACCCTCTTAACGCTACTCCTGTCAGAATATTGTCATAAATCTTCATCGTAAAGGACAGTTCCGCCTGTGTTTCACGAAGGTCTGTCTTGATCAGGGCCGATGGCATGATCGAGAAATGACGGCTCGCCTGAATGTCATATCCGCCCATGATCAGCAGGTTTCTGGCGTAGCCGATCTGCGTATTCTGGAGCTTTGTGATCGTGTAAATGTGATCCAGCGCTACCCCCGCAAACCACTTCTCATTGTTCAGGTATATGCCGGCAGAGAAATCCGGTGCTATTCCATTGACCAGTGTGGCAGGCACATAGTTGTCTTTGTGATCGATACCACCATCTGCATACACGCCATCAGGGGTTATCAGCTTATTGCCCTGCAGGCCCGTCTGCGTGAAACCCGCACCAAAACCGATACCAAGGGAAAACTTATTAAATTTTTTGCGGTAGTTGTAGTTTATATTAACCGATGTGGTGCGCAGGTAGCCTATCAGGTCATTGGTCACAGATAGCCCTATCCCACTGCTGATGGCGTATAGCGGCATATTGAAACCAAAATATTGTGTCGAAGTAGCCCTCAGCGAGAGACCCACGTACTGTGTACGATACAAAGCGTTAAATTCAACAGCCTCTCCTGATCCGGCATAGGCAGGATTGAACAGTTGCTTATTGAACATATAGTGGCTATACTGAGGCTCTGATTGGCTGTAGGCCAGACAGTTTACCAGAGAGACCAGCAAAACAAGGATGTAACGGGTAAAATTCATTTATCGTCTCACTAAAATACTCGTTTTTTAACCAAACCCACATGGTCATTTGTTAAAAAAGCGGTTAACCGGAATTATTCATAGGTTATGATTTTTCAAATATCCAAAATGTGGATCGTTTCGGCTCTAATAGCTGCCAGACTTAAAGATTAATTAGCATTTCCGTATTAAGTTTGCGCATTATTACCAAGATCATCATGAATAAACTAACTATTCTCCTTTTTCTCTGTTTTACACTTCCGGTTTTTGCACAAAAACATGCCTTTGAAAAACACACTCCGGATTCTACTGCTCACGCACCATTGGCGCAAAAGCGCCCAATGGAAAAACATGCTCTCGATTCCACTGCCCATGCACCCACGGCTATACCTGCTCCGGTCGGCAGACCTAAACTCATAGTCGGGATCGTCGTAGACCAGATGCGTTGGGACTACCTCTATCGCTATGCTGCGAAGTATGGACAGACAGGATTCAAACGCCTGCAATCGGGTTACAACTGTGAGAATACGCATATCCCCTATGTACCTACCTATACCGCACCCGGGCACAGCTGTATCTACACAGGTTCCGTGCCCGCTATACATGGTATCGTAGGAAATGAATGGTATGACAGGGAGAAAAAAGCAGTGGTCACCAATGTCGAAGACACGATCTATAAAACTGTCGGAGCTACCGGAGACAATGGCCGCCTCTCGCCAAACAGGATACTCACAACAACCATCACAGACGAACTTCGCCTGGCGACAAATTTCAAATCAAAAGTCATCGGCATAGCTGCCAAAGACCGCGGTGCGATATTGCCTGCGGGCCATGCAGCCAATGCAGCGTATTGGTTTGATGGTAAATCCGGCAGCTTCATCACGAGTAACTACTACATGGATTCATTACCCACATGGGTCAACAATTTTAATGACAAAAAGCTGCCTGCAAAATATCTCAAAGACAATTGGAAAACGGTTATCGAACTGTCAAAATATACAGAGAGTTCCGATGATGATGAGGAATATGAGAAGCCTATGTCTCAGGAAACAAGAGCAGTCTTCCCGCACCTCGTAGCCGAAGAGGTAGCCAAAAATCCCGGCGTCCTCATCGGTACTCCATGGGGCAATACTCTGACATTCGATTTTGCAAAGGCAGTCATAGCAAATGAAAAAATGGGAATGACGGGCAACACCGATTTCCTTGCTATGAGCTGCTCATCGACAGATTATATAGGCCATCAATTCGGCCCTAACTCTGTAGAGACAGAAGACTGCTACATACGTTTTGACAAAGACCTTGGAGACTTCCTCGCATACCTTGACAAACAGCTTGGCCCGGGCAACTATACCGTATTCCTTTCAGCAGATCACGGCGCCTCTCATGCCAGTGGATTCAATAAGCAGCATCATATGCTTTCGGGAGTTTTCAAAGGAGACTCTATGCTCAAAAACTGCAACGCATACCTCAAAGCAAAATATGGCAAAGACAGCCTCGTCGAACACTACCGCAATATGCAGCTCTACATCGATCATGATCGCGTCAAAAATGCCGGCCTCGATCTCGACGTAGATATCATTCGCGCAGATCTCGCGCAGTACCTCCTCACGATCAAAGGCGTCGCCAAAGCCCTCAACCTCTCAAAACTAACAGAGGAAGAGCTCCCCGCATCACAGCGCGAAATGTTTATCAATGGTTACTATCCTAAACGCTCTGGAGACGTACAAATAGTTTTCGAACCCGGCTATCTCGAGGGCTATACCAAAGGTACTACGCATGGTACCGTTTACGCTTATGATACACACATACCGCTGTTATGGTATGGATGGGGAGTAAAAAAAGGATACGACTACTCTCCTGTCTACATGACCGATATCGCTGCCACACTTGCCGCGATGTTGCATATACAGGAACCTAATGGATGCATAGGAAAACCGATAGAGGGATTGCTGAAAAAATAAATCCATTGCATTTTGCATGAAAGCCCTGAAAGGGCGACACAGCTCTAGTGTATGGCATCGCCATACGCCACGTCACGAACAAGCATCACCCGTTGAGGCACTTCTCTTTATATTTTCTTAACGCCTCAAAACCGTTTTGAGGACAATTTCTTCGTCGCCGTATCCGTCTATTACCTTTTGGATTCTTATCTTTGCAGGCTGCCATGAATTTCAACATCACTTCCAAATATGTGCCCACGGGCGACCAACCTTCCGCGATCAAACAACTGATCGAAGGTGTGAATCGCAACGACCTGCATCAGGTGCTGCTCGGTGTCACCGGTTCCGGTAAAACCTTTACCGTCGCCAATGTGATACAAGCGGTGCAGAAGCCCACGCTGATCCTCACGCATAATAAGACACTCGTATCCCAATTATATGGAGAATTTAAGCAATTCTTTCCGGACAATGCCGTAGAGTATTTTGTATCGTACTACGATTATTATCAGCCAGAGGCATACATCGTCTCCACCGATACTTTTATCGAGAAGGACCTTTCCATCAATGCGGAAATAGAAAAACTTCGCCTTAGTACTACCTCGTCCCTGATGTCTGGTAGGCGCGATATCATTGTGGTTGCCTCTGTATCGTGCATATATGGTTTAGGTAATCCGATGGAATACCAGAACAGCATTATCCGCATTCAAACAGGTCAGAATATCAGCAGGAATGCTTTCCTATATCAGCTGGTCGAGAGTTTATATTCACGCTCAGATACGGAGTTGAATCGCGGTACATTTCGCGTGAAAGGAGATACCGTCGAGATCGTATTGCCTTATCTCGATTATGCCTACCGCATTTCATTCTTTGGCGATGAGATAGAAGAGATAGAATCTTTTGAACCCTCATCAGGCCGTACCCTGCAGAACTACACCAACGTAGCCATATTCCCGGCTAATATGTATGTCACCTCCAAGGAACTGGTCAATCACTCAATCAATATGATCCTCGCAGAGATGAATGCACAGATCACTTATTTCCGTGAAATAGGCAAACATATCGAAGCCGCACGCCTCAAAGAGCGCGTAGAGTTTGACGTGGAAATGATGCGTGAACTCGGCTATTGCTCGGGTATAGAGAACTACTCGCGTTTCTTTGATCGCAGACAGTCGGGCACACGTCCTTATTGTTTGCTGGATTATTTTCCGGATGATTTTCTTCTCATCGTAGATGAGAGTCACCAGACCATCCCGCAGATAGGCGCCATGTACGGCGGCGACCGCTCGCGCAAGATCAATCTCGTGGATCACGGATTCCGCTTACCATCCGCGATGGACAATAGGCCATTGAATTTCCCCGAGTTCGAAGCCCTCGTGCCTCAGACTATATATGTCAGTGCCACACCGGGCAACTATGAAATGGAAAAGACCGATGGTGTCGTAGTAGAGCAGATAGTTCGGCCTACCGGTCTTCTCGATCCGCCTATAGAGGTCCGTCCAAGCCTCAACCAGATAGACGACCTCATAGATGAGATCGATGAGCGCGTCAAAAAACAGGAGCGTGTCCTCGTGACCACACTCACCAAGCGTATGGCCGAAGAACTCGACAAATATCTTTCACGCCTGCATGTCAAATGCCGTTATATCCACTCAGAGGTCACGACCATGGATCGTATAGAGATCATCCGCGATCTGCGTCTGGGTGTCTTTGATGTACTCATAGGAGTCAACCTCCTTCGCGAAGGACTTGATCTGCCGGAAGTTTCCCTCGTAGCAATTCTCGATGCCGATAAAGAAGGCTTCCTCAGAAATAAACGTTCACTCATCCAGACATCAGGCCGCGCCGCGCGAAATTCAAATGGCCTCGTGATCATGTATGCAGATAGGATAACAGACTCGATGCAGGCGACAATAGACGAGACCAGCCGCCGCCGCGAGAAGCAGATAATCTATAATGCTGAGCATGGCATCACGCCTACTACGATATTCAAATCCAAAGAGGATATCATGCACCAGACATCCGTGCTCCAGATGCGTAAGCCTGAACCACAGGCATACATAGAGCAGGAAGGTGAATACAGCATGGTAGCCGAGCCGATCGTATCTCATATGACCGCCGAGCAGCTGCACAAATCCATCGACGACACCCGTAAGCAGATGCTGGCTGCCGCGAAAGACACAGACTTCCTCACTGCCGCGAAACTCCGCGACGAGATGCAGCAGATGCAAAAATTATTGAAAGAAAAATTTGGTGGATAACTGTCTACTGGATTTTTCTTAGGGCCTTGACCTCCGACGGTTTTCTCGATCCGTGAATGATGCCATTGATGAGAATTTTCGATTCGGAGACTTTATAGATTATCACCCACTTATGGCATACTGCCTGACGGTATATTTTTGATTTAGTTGGTAGTAAAATACATTCTTTATAGGCATAGGGATTCTGCTTGATCCGTTCAATAATCTGAAAAATCTTATCGATTACCTTTCTGCATTAACAGGTTGATGATTGATGAAAGCAATATAGCCTGCTATCTCATCAATGTTTCGGAGTGCATTTTCAGAAAGCCTTACTTCGTATGCTGGCGTAATTTCTTTCTTTGGCTTTCCCATCGCTTTTTAGCTTCATCAAGGGTTACTGAAGGCATTAATTCACTCTCCTTGATCCAGTCTTTAAATTCCTTGCTACTTAGTGGGTCTCCTGGCAGCGCTGGTGAAAGTGATCTCATGTTATCTTTCACCTCACTTTTTTGCAAAAGCTATGATCTCGATCTTTTTCCCAAGGTATTTAGAAGGGACCTTAAGGGATAATGTGACTGTTCGGCTATCAGGGACAAAAGTTTTATGAATCATAAGAAGTTCTTTATCCAAATTTAATCAAAACGGATCAAACCTCTCAATTCATCATCGAGATAAACTCATCAAACAAATACCTCGAGTCATGAGGCCCCGGACTTGACTCAGGATGGTACTGTACGGAGAAGGCCTTCTTGCCTTTGATACGGATACCTTCTATCGTACTATCATTGAGATTGAGGTGAGTGATCTCCACCGTCTTGCTTTTTTTGATATCCTCCGCGCTTACTTCAAATCCGTGATTTTGTGAGGTGATCTCAGATTTACCGGAAATAATGTTTTTGACAGGATGATTCAATCCCCTGTGTCCGTGGTGCATCTTGTAGGTATTGACTCCTGATGCAAGCGCCAGCAGCTGATGCCCGAGGCAGATGCCAAATAGCGGTTTATCGGCAGCCAATATTTCCTTCATCGTATTGATCGCATAGTCCATCGGGGCCGGATCGCCGGGACCGTTGGAGATAAAGTACCCATTCGGCTGCCATTTCTCCATTTCCGCGAAAGACGTTTTGCAGTTAAAGACCTTAGCATAAAGCCCTCGGTCAGTCAGACATTTCAGGATGTTTTCCTTGATACCACAGTCGAGCACAGCTACTTTGAGCTTTGAGTTAGGATCGCCATAGAAATATGGGTCTTTAGTAGAAACTTCCTTAGCCAGGTCGAGGCCATTCATATCAGGTACTTTTGCGAGCTGCTTTTTCAGCGCATCTATATCTTCTGTCTCCGAACTGATAATGCAATTCATCGCTCCCACTTTACGCACATGCACGGTCAGTGCGCGGGTATCTATGTCGCAGATACCTACGAGGCTGTTTTGCTCAAAATAGTCCTGAAGCGAAGAGGTACCACTGATGCGCGAGAAATTGTTGCCAGAGTATTTTTTGCAGATCATGCCTGCTATTTTGATCGAAGAGGATTCTACATCTTCCTTATTCACGCCATAGTTGCCGATATGGTCGCTGGTCATGATCAGCACCTGCCCAAAATAGGAAGGATCAGTGAAAACCTCCTGGTATCCGGTCATGCCTGTATTGAAACATACCTCCCCGGTAGTAGTACCTATCTTGCCTAAAGATTTTCCTTTGAAAACGGTGCCGTCAGCGAGGACGAGGGTGGCGGGTGCCTGTGTGAAAGTTTTGCTCATTTCCGATTTGATTATCGGAGTGCAAATGTAGTTTTTTCCACCGTATTTTGGGATAAATCAATCGACTTAATGGGGATAAACCCAGAAGCTTCCCTATCCTTTTAGAAAGCTTTACTTATTTTCATGCGTCGTCAAGGCATTTTCAAATTGCCGAATCTTCAAATTTTCAAATTAATCGATGGCCGACATACTCGATAACTGGCAAAAGAAAGCCCTCGACAAACGCAAAGAGAACCGCGACTACCTGAAGCGCGTGACCAAGAAAAGGGGTATGGAGAAACATCTCCCCGACCTCCACGACGAGGCTTTCTCAAAGATCGACTGCCTCAACTGCGCGGGCTGTTGCAAGAATATTTCTCCACGCTTCAAGACCCCGGACATCACCCGTGCCGCCAAATACCTCCGCATCAAAGAATCGCAGCTGATAGAGAAATACCTCCGCCTCGATGAGGATGGCGACTATGTGGTACAGTCGAGTCCCTGTCCCTTCCTCGGAGCGGACAACTACTGCGGTATATATGACGCCCGCCCCGGTGATTGCCGCAAATATCCATATACGGATTCCGGAGATTTCTTTGAATACGTAAACACGACGCATCTCAATAGTACCATATGCCCTGCCGTTTATTATGTCCTGGAAAGGCTCAAGCAAATTGTACCATAGAGAAAAGGCAATGATATTAGATTTGATACGTTAGACTAAACCTAAACCATCCGCTCAATTATGAGAAATCTCTGCGGCCTTTTATTGATACTGACTTCACTGATCTCTAAAGCCCAATCGCTGACCGGTCTCGTATTGGACGGGGAGTCACATGCGTTGGCCTTTGTCACAGTTTCCAATGCCAAAGCCCAACTGGGTAGCTATACAGATGAAACCGGCAGGTACACATTCGATGTTTCATCGCTGGCGCAAACAGACGAGATACTCTTTAGCCACATAGGATTTGAAGAGGTCAAAATGACTGTGGCTCAGCTAGCGGCAGTCAAGGACCCGATCCTCCTCAAAGCAAAGAACTATGGACTAAAACAAATAGATGTGCATCCTACAGATGCCAAAAGCGAACTCATGGATGCTCTGTCCCGCATCAAGGACAATTATCCCGGAGAATTCACTAAAAACCATATCATCTTCAAAGATTATAGCGTCGTGACCAGGGAAAGTAATCACTACAACTATTTTGACTTCAACATGTACCTCCCCAGCTACCTGGCTAAGGACAGCCCGCGCATATACACGGTAGATAATAAGCACGAAGTATATGAGCAAAAGGGAGCTTTGTTTCACGTGCAGGTACCACCTACTGTCTTGCTCAAACTAATGTACCCCGAGCGCCTCTTCAGTGAAAAACAGCGAAACGAAAATGATTTTTCTTTTGTATCCTCTACTGCAAAGATCGATGACGAAGAATACGACGTGATAAATTTCACTCGCAAGCCTCAGAAAGGAGACAAGTCAGTCCGTGCGAGCGGCAATGTTTACATAAACAAAAAAGATAAAGGCATCCGGTATATTGAAGTACACGTTTACAATGAAAAGCCCGAGCGGTACATGCTCATCGCCAAAATGGACACGCTCAATGTCAATGCCAAGATCGCCTTCACCAAAATAGACGGCAAATACATGCTCGACTATATCTCACAAACCACCTATGCCAGCGGCAAGCTCTTCGGTAAACATGAAAACCTTGTATACACCACTACTGCAAAGGTCGTAGATCGTGTCACTAAGCTCAAGATGAATGAAATAGTCATGCGCTCCGAGGTCGACGATATCGTTCTCAATGAAAAGCCCAAAGACATCAAAGAGCTAAAGAATGCTCCGGATATGAGGTAATTGAATGAGGGGCTTGCAAGATTTTTTCTCTGTGTGCTCTCTTGTATTTTCTCAAATCTCTGTGTCCTCTGCGATACTTTGTATACCCGTAATTTTGAAATTCAAAATACTCATCTAGCTTTGCATCGTTTTCCGGGGGCGTTTCTGTCGTCAGACAGATTCTGAGATGTACCCTTAGAACTTGATCAGGATAATGCCTGCGCAGGGAGTGAACAGCCTAATAATAGCTATTATCAGGCCTCTCACGTTTTTCTATTGCTGTCGGAAAGCAACTAAAAAACATCATGATGAGAGGATTTATTACCACCACTATTTTTTTTCTTGCTGCAAATATTTCATTTGCCCAAAGCGATACACTCAAAAACGTCACCACTGAGGAAGTCACCATCATAGGCAATCGCGCCGGCGCCAATGACCCGACTACTTTCCAGAATATCTCAGGCAAGGACCTGCAAAAAAATAATCTCGGCCAGGACCTGCCCTATTTGCTCGACCTGACTCCTTCGCTGGTTACTACTTCTGACGGCGGTACCGGAGTAGGGTATACCGGTATGCGTATCCGCGGCACGGATGCTACGCGGATCAATGTCACCATCAACGGCGTTCCCATGAACGAAGCCGATGATCAGGGTGTATACTGGGTGGATCTGCCTGACATGGCTACCTCCATAGATAATATACAGATCCAGCGCGGCGTCGGTACTTCTACCAGTGGCAGCGGTGCCTTCGGCGCTTCCCTCAATGTCCGCACAGATGCATTTTCCCAAAAAGCATTTGGAGAAATAACTACCTCTGTCGGTTCATTCAACACACGCAAACACTCCATCAAAGGCAGTTCTGGCCTGATCAAAAATATCTTCTTTGTCGAAGCACGCGGATCCTATGTGGTGTCTGATGGATATGTGAACCGCGCTTCATCCAATCTCTGGTCATACTTCGTGCAGGCCGGTATCGTCAAAAACAAAACGATGTTTCGCTTTGTACATTTCAACGGACATGAGAAAACATATCAGGCCTGGAATGGCGTTTCTCAGGATTCGCTCGCGACCAACAGGACCTTCAACATTTCCGGTACAGATTATTTACAAACTCCGATCCCATGGTACAATCAAGTCGATATTTACGGTCAGCAATACTATCAACTGATCCTGACTCAGGGGCTTCCACACAACTGGAATCTTAACGCAGTAGCTTTTGCCAAACTCGGCAAGGGATATTATGAAGAATTTAAAGTTGACGCTCCACTCGCTGATTACAATATCACCAATGGCCCTGCCAGTGCCGATCTGATCAGGCATAAATGGCTGAAAAATATTTACAGTGGCGGCGTATTTTCTTTCAACTATGACAACAAAAAAAATATCGATGCCTCTATCGGAGGCATGTTTGCCAATTTCTCGGGACTCTACTTTGGCAATGTGACATGGATCAACGGCTTCAGCAATTTTGATCCTAATGCCCAATATTACTCCAGCAAGCTGCATAAGAATGAGGCCAATGTGTATGCAAAAGTCAACTATAGCCCGGTCTCTGTTCTGAGCTTGTTCGCAGATATGCAATATAGATTTGTGCAGATCGATGCTCATGGAGACAATGATTCCAAGGTTCCTTTTGATTTCAACCAAAACTGGCACTTCTTCAATCCTAAAGGAGGTATCTCCGTAAAGACAGGAAAAGCAGGCCGCATCTATGCCTCATACGCACTCGCACACAGGGAGCCCGCACGTGATGACATCATTCAAAACTTATCCGTAACCGCACCGAAACCTGAAAAGCTACATGATATTGAGGCCGGCATTGATATTACCAACGATATGGTAAAAGGACAAAAGATATGGGTGAATTTCCCGGTGCATCTAAACGGATACTACATGTACTACATAGATCAGCTCGTGCTGACAGGTGCCCTCAATGATGTAGGCAATCCTATCCGCGTCAATGTGCCTGTCAGCTCACGCGCAGGCGCGGAACTGCTGGCAGAGATCAACTTTCACAAGCCTGATGCGATGACTAAACTATTTGGTATCAGGTATAGCGTATCATACAATCTGTCGAAGATCAAAAACTACACAGAGGTTGTTCCAGCCTATGATGAAAACTATACTCCCGTAGAATCAGAAAATAAGATCACTACTTACAAAAATCCTGACATAGCTTTTTCTCCTCGTTGGGTGGGATTCGCAGAGCTAAACACAATGGCCGTAAAGAATTTCGAGATTGCCTGGGCTTTCAAGTTCGTCGGCAAACAATACCTCGATAATACCCAAAGCGATGAGCGCAGCCTGAAAATGTATTGGTATAGCAACATACGCCTCAGCTATCTGCTGAAAGTACGAGAAAGAGTGGAGGTGCGTTTTACGCTTATGTTTAATAACATCTTCAACAGGCTGTATGAAAGCAACGGCTATACATATCGTGAGCGCTATCAGGATGCGAGTGGAGCAGTATCCGATCCGGTGAGTTACAACTACTATTATCCTCAGGCAGGATTCAACTGCCTAGGCGGGATCAGCGTGAGATTCTAAAAGAAGTGGTAAACCCGTTTTTACTTTTCGAGCTTATGGATCAGCGCATTTACATTATCTGAGATAGACAGATTACTGTATTCAGTTTTAAATTTGGTGATCTGGTATACACCTATGTCCTTAGCCGAAGCCCTGAACTGCCCGGTGTATACTGTTTCAAATTTAGTTTTGATCAGGTGGAATGTTGCATCTGAGATCCTGATCTCCCCTGCCTCTGCCATCTTCTCTATCATAGAGGCAGCCTGTACGGTTTCTCCCCATATATCTGCAGCGATAGTACGCACGCCTACGATACCTCCTGCTATCTGCCCTGTATGGACGCCTATTCTCATCTGGAAATAAGGCTGGCTATTCTTCATGCGCTTCAGCTTCAGGTCTTCCATAAATAACTGGATCTTGATAGCTGCGTTTATGACATCTTCCGGTTTGCAGTCGAGGCTATTCGCGAGGCCACCTATACAGAGGTAACCGTCACTAAGCGTCTTGAGTGTTTCGAGTTTGTACTTTTTGCAGACATCATCCATCCCCTTGAAGATGATATCCAGTTCGTCCATCAGTTCTATCGGATTAAACTTCTGCTCAGTATTTGTAAACTCATCAAAGTCGATGAACATCACCGTAGCAAAGCTCTCGATCTCGGCTATCCCCGATGCCTTGATCTTGGCTTCGATCTCCG
>JAOQAO010000071.1 GCA_025963485.1 Bacteroidota bacterium
AGGGAGTATGAAAAGCTGTCTGGTTCTTCTTAGTCTCTTAGTTACCGGCCTTTGCCGGGCGCAGCCGGCAGATACTCTCGGTAGATACGCTCCCTGGCACCTGACCATCAGCGGGTGTGCAGATTGCGATTCTCTGGCCCATTATGATATCATCTATGAGATCGGGGGGAAACATAGAGAAGCCCATATTTTCACTCATTGGATATTTCTCAATGATACCTTTAATATCGCGGTCGGGCAGGTAGACGGCCGTGGACTGCCCGAGCTGATCATCACAGCAAAGATACAAGGCGGCAGCGGATCATATGGCAACGAACAGACAGAAACCAGGATATGGAATCTCGACCGGCAAACTGAAATGTTTGCAGCGGTGAATTTTTCCACTATCCGTGAACTAAGCCCCTCCTATAATGATCCGGAAATACTCACAGAAGATTCCGTGGCTAATCAGATGGCAGCAATAAGTACTGATTGTAGCTGGGTTTATGATGTCGATATAGGAATGAAGAAGATCGTAATAAGCCATCTCAAATTGATAAATGAATATGAAAAGCGGGATGAAACAGGTGTCAATTTGATTGAAGCACATAAGATGGAGGGCTGTGTACCTGATCATGAAGAAGGCACATATATCCTGCGAAAAGGTAAATTTGTGAAGCAAGCTAAATCAGATAAAAAATGAAACTACACACCATAGACACTGGCCTATTCAAACTCGATGGGGGCGCCATGTTTGGCGTGGTGCCGCGCAGCATGTGGATCAAGCTGCACCCGTCTGATCCCAACGGTATGTGCACCTGGGCCATGCGCTGTATGCTGATAGAAGATGGCAAGCAACTCATCCTCATCGACTGCGGCCTCGGCAATAAACAGGATGAGAAATTCTTTAGCCGCTATGAACCGCATGGAGATGATACGCTGGACAAATCACTCGCGAAACTTGGTTTATCTTCTGATGATATCACCGATGTACTGCTCACACATTTGCATTTCGACCACTGCGGTGGCGCGATCAAAAGGGAAGGGGACAGGCTCGTTCCATCATTCAAAAATGCCACCTACTGGAGCAATGAGAAGCACTGGGAGTGGGCCACTAAACCCAATGCGAGGGAGAAGGCTTCCTTTCTGAAAGAAAATATACTGCCGATACAAGAGAGCGGCCAGCTGAAATTTATCAATGATGGATCGCGCGAGATCAATCCTAATGTACTGATCAAAACAGTAAGCGGCCACACAGAGAGTATGATCACCCCTCATATCAGCTACAAGGGCCACACGATAGTCTACACTGCCGACCTCGTGCCCTCACGCTGGCATGTACCTATCCCTTATGTCATGGCCTACGACACCCGCCCACTCCTTACTCTTGATGAGAAAGAAAAGCTTTTGCCAGAGGCAGCGGCTGGTAATTATTTGCTGTTTCTCGAGCATGATCCGACAGTGGAGATGATCAGCCTCGAAGCCACAGAAAGAGGTGTGAAAGAGAAAGAACAACTCAAGCTATCGGATATATAGTGCTCATTTGCGTTAGCTCTTTATCCCCAGAGTTTTTATATTGCAAAAAAATCGCGAATGACTGACACAGAGGTAAAACCTCAGAATAGTGGGCGGATCGAGTTCCTGGATAGCGCCCGGGGCCTTGCGGCATGGTCGGTGTTGGTATTTCACACCATACTTATTTTCAATTTTGACATCATCAAGCTCAATCCTTATCTGTTAGCATTCCTCAAAATGGTGTTCAACGGTTCTGAGGCTGTCTCCTTTTTCTTTGTGCTCAGCGGCTTCGTTTTAGCATCCTCTCTCAAAGACCTCAAGGGCAATTTCAGCTTCCCCAATTACGTGGTGCGCCGCGTATTCCGTATTTACCCTTTGTACATAGTAGCCGTCATCACCGCATACTTCCTGGCCCATGACCGTGTCAAAATCTTCGCACTGGTGCAGGAACTGCTGCTCACTACCGGTCTGCATACACTGATACCACCGGGCTGGACCATGGGGATAGAGGTCGTCCTTTCCCTGTTGATGCCCATACTGATCCTCACCTTGCGCCAGCGGCAAATATTCTATGTGCTGCTGGTCATTACCTTGTTTGCTTACAATTTTATGAGCCCGTTCATCTTTCACTTTATGCTGGGCGTATTGGTGAATGATTTCTATCGCGCCGGCAAAAGATCAGAGTGGCTCGATCAGGCTAAATACCTCGCGCTTGTCATACCGGTTTGTATACTATTTTATTCTTTGCGCCAGCTGGTCACCGTGCTTCCACAGGTAGAGTATTTGTTCAATCTATTCCAGGACATCATCGGTATGCAGCGCGACAAGATATATTTCTACTTTTCAGGATTCGCGTCTGCTGTTTTTATATTGATCATTCTCCAGTCTTCTAAACTACAGGCTATCCTCAATCATAGATTCCTTGCCTTTATCGGCAAAATATCTTTTAGCCTTTACTTGCTGCACTGGATAGTGATCAAGGCTTTTCATTTTGAGACCTGGGCTGGATATTTCTCCTCTGCACCGGTGTATCTCCTGACTATGATCGCGCTCGTCTCTGTCGTCACGATAGCTGTTAGCTACTTTACTTATCGTTTTATCGAGTTGCCTTTTATTAATCTGGCCAAAAAGGTTGACCTGCGCAATTGGTTTGGCGGGGACGCCTTATAGTTTCCTATTTAAACCAACCTCACGTTTATATCAGCATGTATACCGCAGTATATAGGAGAAATACGTGTGCTATGCCGTACTTTTGCGAGCGCTAAGCAATTCCTAACCACCGAAATAAATGTTCACCGTGAGAAAAATGATGTTTTTGTTCCTGGCCTTTGCGCTTGCCGTGGCTCCGCTGCAGCGCGCCATTTCAGCTTCACCCAAAAGCGACGCGCTTGTAAAAAAGGTAAGCAGGCTGGGCGTATACCAGGGATATACGACCGCCGATTATAGTGGCTTCAACTTCACCTCATACTATGTGCCTATGCACGATAGCACTAAGCTCGCTGTGGATGTGTACCTGCCCAAGGGACTGGAGAAAGGAAAGAAGGTTCCTGCGATCCTATATCTCACGCGCTACGTACGTTCCATTCATGCTAAATTTCCCCTGAGTCTTCTGCGCGATCCGATCTTTGGTGTCGTGTCGCAGAAGGAGGTTGAGTTCTTTACATCCTATGGTTATGCCTGCGTGATCGTCGATGTGCGTGGTACCGGCGCTTCGATGGGCGACCGTAAGATGGAGTTCAGCCCTGAGGAGATAGCCGATGGCAAAGCCATTGTAGACTGGATCATCGCCCAGCCATGGTGTGATAAAAATGTAGGCACTACCGGCGTATCCTATCTCGGTACCACAGCGGAGATGCTCCTCGCCAACCAGCACCCTGCTGTGAAGGCCTGCATACCGCGCTCTGCCATTTTTGACCTGTACAAGAATATTATTTTCCCGGGTGGTGTGTGCCAGGGGCCATTTGTAGATATATGGGGGCTGACTACGCGCTCGCTGGACAATAATGATTTCTCACCGCTGACGAAGCAGGCAAACCTCATCACCGGTATCCATCGCGTAGACGGCGATGCACATAATGAGATGCTCAATAAAGCACTGGTCCTGCACAAAACTAATTTTGATATCACGATAGGATTGCAGCAGATCAAATTTCGCGATGACCGCGCCTCGTCAGCAGGTCTCTGCGCGGATGACTGCAGCGTGCACAACAGGCTAAAACTTATCGGCACATCCGGCACTGCTATCTATCGCATAGGCGGCTGGTATGACGGTGGCCTCGCGCGCGGCAGCCTCGACGCCAGCCTCAATACGGACAATACTAAAAAAGTCCTCATAGGCCCCTGGGACCACGGCCCGCACTCCAATGTGAGCCCCTTTGCCACGACCAAGAAACTCAACTTTAGCATCAATCTCGAGATGCTGCGCTTCTTTGATTATCACCTGAAAGGTATAGACAACGGCATCGACGGCGAACCTAAATATACTTACTACACAGTAGGAGAGGAAACATGGCAGTCATCCAATAGCTGGCCGCCAAAGAGCAATACGGCGGAGACCATATACCTGTCTGCCGACAAAAGCCTCACGACCACAAAAGATAAGATAACCGCAGGCGAGGTAAAATATAATGTAGACTATACTGCCTCCAGTGATAGCACCTCGCGCTGGAATAGCGTGACCGAACTATACAAGCACGGCCCGACCAACTATGCCGACCGCCGCAATGAGGACAAGAAACTCCTGAGCTTTGCGACTAGCACTCTCCCCGAGCCGATGGAGATCACCGGACATCCGGTGGTAGGGATCAACTTCGCCGCCAATGCAGATGATGCGACGGTCTTCTGCTACCTCGAGGATGTCGCTCCGGATAGCTCGGTGACATATGTCACAGAGGGTATGATCAGGCCCTTAGACAGGAAGCTCACCACTAAGGGCCCCTACAAAACGCCCTATCCCGATCACAGCTATCGCAAAGAAGATGCACTACCATATAAGGCCAATGAAGCGGTACAGCTCACCTTCGACCTGCTACCTATTTCGTATCAATTCAAGAAAGGGCACAGGATACAAATATCCATAGCCGGAGCTGACACAGGCCACTTCAACCTGCCATCGCCGCAGCCGTCGGAGTTTAAGATCAGCAGTGGTGGGGTGAGTCCGTCGTATGTGGAGCTGCCGGTGGTGAGGAAGTGATTGATAAGTTGTTCTACTGGCAGAAAGTTGAAGGTTGTAAGAAATAGCTAAATGCTTTATCTTTATACTATGAAGGCTACTATCACTATAGAATCTGCCCAGAATAAGATCGACCTGCTCCTGGCTATTGCCCGGGAGATGGGTATCTCTATCCTCAATACCGGCCAATATAAAATGGTTACGGATGAACTGAGTCAAGTATCGGAGCCATCTTTATCTGAAGCTTGGGATAGCACAGAGGATGAGCGTTGGGATGAGTTGTATAAACCAGCAGAATAATGGCAGTATACAAGCAAGGTGATATTGTATTGGCGCAATTTCCTTTTACTGATTTGGTCGGATCTAAGCTAAGACCTGCTCTTATTATTTCCTGTGATAAACTCAATGCAACGGGGGATTATATTTGCATGCAGATCACTTCGAAACAATTCAATGATGATTGCTTTTTTGAAATTAAGGGCACAGATGTCGTGACACCCTTGAAACTAAGGAGCGGTATCAGGTTGCAAAAAATATTTACCATTCATTCTACTATCGTTCAGTACAAAATATCATCGGTTACTTCATTAGTTTTCTCTGAGATCATAGAGACGATGAATGTAAAAGTCATTGCCCTAATTTGACATGTTTTGGATCTGAGCTGGAGGCTTAGACCGGTGAGGGTGTTAGGTTTACTCCCATTCTTTTCCATTTAATAGCTTGGCAAGTTGCTCTGAGGTCATACCATATTTAAAACCATCAATCTCATCCAACCAGAAATACTTCTTTGCTCTAATTGGGTAATAGGATTTTTTAATAAAACGCGTTGGATTAAACTTATCTACTAGAAAGAACTTATGCCCAACTTCTAAATCATAATTAGGAGCGTTTTCAATAATACCAATTATTCGGTCATACTCTTCTTTTGATAATAATCCTAATTCTCCGTTTCCTTTGTCAATTAATTGCCCGTTTTCGTAATCACAGACTATTATATGCTGTACTTCTCCTACAGCGACTATGGCCTTTTCATTGTACAGTCCAATATATCTAAAAGGTGAATTGTGATTTCTGAAAGCTGGGTCATAATAAATATTGTATTCAAGGTTTTCACTTAATGAGTGATTTGCAGTAAACGCTAACATTGTACTGTCCTTTATTACAAATTGTTCTACTGCATTCAGCTTTTCATTTGGATTGTCCGATTGTTCGGTAATCCTCTTAATTTGATGCGAAATAATTTCCTGTTTGAGTTGATCTTTTTTGTAAGGATCACTTTCTGTTTCATCAATTATTTTCAACTCATCTGTAGTTTCCTCAGTTAATGCTTTAATTTTTTCAGCGCTTAATTTTGCTTTAAAACCTCCAGGAAACTCTACCTCTTTAATATATTTTAGACGATCCTTTATTTGTTTTCTGAATAGAAAAATTAGAATGAATATAGTAATTGGCCAAATTGTTTTGCCAATAAGATCAACGAGAAGTTTAGCTATTTCCATTAGTACCTTTTGTAAGTTAATTTAGAACTCCTGTCAGTAGAAATAATGCAGTTCACACCCTACTCGCCATCAATCTCTCCAACTCCGCCTCCTTCTCTTTCTGCTCGCGTATTTTGCGGAGCTCGTTGATCGGTTCAAATTCGTTTTTGCTGATGTCGCCGAGTTTGGAAATGTCGAGTGACTTGTCCGAGAGGAACTTTATTTTCTTGCGTACCGCGTCTGTGAGGGCGAAGCCGATGGTCACGGAGTTGTTGTTGTTATTCAGCTCCGTCATGGGGCGGAGGATAGATATGGTGAGGTATTCGTTGCCATTACCATTGCTGGAGATCACGGCTTCTATTTTGGTTTGCTCGCCGTCTTTCTTTTCGAGCATGTATTTCAGCAGGCTCTTGGTGATCCAGCGGCGGTAGTTCTGCTCACTGAGCGTGTATTCGAAATTCGCCGTATGGCGCGAGAGGTGCAGTTCCTTAGATATTTCCTTGAGGTTCTTCTCCGGCTCCTTGCTGCTATAGCGGATAAAGAAGAGTTCGCTGATGCCGAAATATTTGGGCAGCAGGTTAGTGATACGTGTGAGCAGCATCTCAGGCGATGCATTGTATTTCTCCAATAAACCTATCAGCGCGCCGGCAGAGAAGCGCGGCGCATCAAAGAACATCTCGAGGTCTTTGATCAGCGTATCTTTATTGATATGCAGTGCTTGCGCGAAATAGGAGGCGCGGAAGTTATTCAGCACATGGTCGAAGGAGTCTACCTTCAGCCAGGGAGTAGAGTAGGGGCGCTTGTCTATTTTGAGATATGCAAAACCGAGCTCGCGACCATAGAGAAATGCCTTCTGCTGGTCCGTTAATTTTTTATTGAAGAGGAGCGTGGTCTTGCCATTGCGCAGCGTGACGGAGCGCAACTGCTTCAGCTTGGGATAGTCCGCAAAGTCAGTCCCCTGTATATGATAACCATATTGTCCGCTAAGCGCCTGCTCGTATGCACTGAGCGCGACGGCAGGACGATTATTAAAGTTTTTGTCCTTGATAAAAGATGCAACTGCCTCTTCTATATCTTCGAAATAGTTGTCATTGAGTTCCTGATAGGAGCGGAGGCAGGAGAAAAAGAAATGCTCCAGCTTGAGGTTATAGTTGCGCGATATTTCAAACAGCGCATTGATGAAAGCCGAAACCTTGACAGGCTCATTGGCGACCATATTCATCACGGTATTTTTATCGATACCAAAGGTCTCGAAGAGGAAGTCATTGATCAGGTCCAGGTTGAGTATCTGTCCAACGGGTGCGAGATTCTTGTTTAGTTTGAGCGAGACGAGCTGATCATAGCTGGTGTTGAGCGCCTTTGAGAGTTCGTTGATCTTATCGGTCTTAGGATATTTCTTTCCGTTCTCTATTTCATTGAGGTAAGATATGGATATACCACTCCGCTGCGAGAGCGACTGCAGGGAGAGGTGCAGGTCGCTACGAAGCTTTTTGACCTTGAGGCCAAAGATGAGTCGTATATTTTCGTCCGTTGGGTTTTCCATTCTTCTATCTTCTTTTCTAAGATGTCAAGCG
>JAOQAO010000075.1 GCA_025963485.1 Bacteroidota bacterium
TCGGTAAGTATGATTGAAATTTGTCCCGATGTGTTTATCTGCCAAATTTTGGTTAATTAGTAACGTTTTATTCCTTTGCACCCTTAAAGTAGACCACCTGAATTGAGTAGAAGTGTATATATAACGAGGCTTTCGTCCTTTTTGCCCAATGAGCCTGTCGCAAATGACCAGATGGAGGGCCGGCTGGGCCTCATCAATGGCAAGCCATCCAAGGCCCGCTCCATAGTCCTGCGCAGCAATGGTATCAAGACACGCTACTATGCGCTGGATCAGCATGGCCGGTCTACTCACAGCAATGCCGAACTGGTCAAGGAAGCTATCCATAAACTCTACGACGAGCGGTTCCGAAGCTCAGATATTCAGATACTGGCCTGCGGAACCACATCGCCCGATCAGCTCCTCCCATCACACGCCTCTATGGTGCTCGGCGAACTAGGCATCGGCCCTATAGAGGTACTGTCTACCACCGGCTCCTGCTGCACGGGTGTGCAGGCCATGAGCTACTGCTACCTGGCCATCCTCGCGGGTGTTTATGATAATGCTGTGTGTACCGGCTCTGAAAAAATGTCCACCTGGATGCTGGCAGATAAATTTCAGGAAGAGGCTGACAGGCTGAAAGAACTGGAGGCCAATCCGATCATTGCATTTGAGAAAGAGTTTCTCAGATGGATGCTGTCGGATGGAGCTGGCGCCTGTGTACTGGAGTCTAAGCCCAATCCCGAAAGTATTTCCCTCAAAATAGAATGGATAGAACAGCGCTCCTACGCCAATGAACTCCCCGTATGTATGTACGCCGGAGCTATCAAAAGCGAAGACGGAAAACTGACGGGATGGAACGAAATGCCCCCACACGACTGGGCTGATAAATCAGTTCTCTCGCTCAAACAGGATACACGTTTCCTCGGAGAGAATATCGTGAAGTACGGAGGTAAATTCTTGCTTGATATAGTCCAAAGAAGAAGCTTCGATGTCGGCGAAGTGAATCACTTCCTCCCGCATCTCTCCTCTGAATTCTTTGGACCTAAGATCGCTCAGGAACTGAAAGAAATAGGCATAGGCATACCCGATGAGAAGTGGTTCTATAATCTCACTCGTGTCGGCAATATCGGTTCAGCCTCCGCCTTCGTTATGCTCGATGAACTTTTCCATTCCGGCAAATTAAAGAAAGGAGAGAAGGTACTACTCATGATCCCTGAGAGTGCGCGCTTCAGCTATGCCTATGTGTTGCTGACTGTGGTTTAATCTTATTTCCTTGGCAACCCTCAAAGGGTTTCAAACCCTTTGAGGGTTATACCATAAATTATGCTCGTCACTAAAGAAAATATCCTCCGCCTTATTCCACAGCGTCCACCAATAGTGATGGTAGATGGCCTGCTGGAGCATTCAGCCGAGGTATCCTTATCAAGGCTTTTCATCGCAGAAGATAATATTTTTGTCACCGATGGCTTCTTCCAGATGCCCGGCTTGGTAGAGAATATCGCACAAACCGCAGCGCTCCGCATGGGCTACGACCACATGATACATATGGATCCAAATGCAGAACCAGCCAAACCACCAGTAGGTTTCATCGGAGAAGTAAAGAATCTCAAAATACATTTCCTGCCGCCAGTCGGAAGCACTGTCAATACTAAAGTCGAATTGCTTCACAATATCTTCACCGCCTCTGTGATCAAAGGCTATGTGATGCTCGATGGCAATATCGCTGCTGAGTGTGAGATGAAGATATTTGCGCAGCTGTAGATAGACTTTCCAAGTCTTTTCGCCCGGGATAGTGTATCAATAGGGAAATAGAGCCCTTGGCACCAAAGACTTGGAAAGTCTGAGACTGAGATATTGGCCTTCGTTCCTCGGCCCCTTCTTAGCTTTTTTCTTTAAGTTTACCATCGATGAAAGAGGATGAAGTCCCACAGGATGATGCGAATATGCTGCAGGGCAAATTTAAGAAGCTGTACTATGCCACTGACGGCAGCGAGCGCTATAAAGAGGTCGGCAGTGTAGGCTGGGAGCCGGAAAATGTGGTGCTGGAGCAGGCCTGGGAAGATATAAGAGAGAATGTAGAAGCAGCGAGACAGAAGGTATTGTCTGGCGAAGCCAGCCCGATACTATATTATATGGAGAAGAATCTGATGACTCCCGAGATTATATCCGGTTATATCGGATTGCCTGCCTTCATTATGAAACTGCACCTAAAGCCTTTTTTCTATAAAATGCTCGGAGCAAAAACGCTGGAGAAATATGCTTATACTTTTCGTATTAGCATCAATGAATTGACAGATATAAATAAAATAAAGTGACCTGTATTTCCTCTTCCCTTTGTGGGCATGTTTCATTCTAGATTTGTTGCTCTGGTTATGGACATGATGGACTGATTTTTAGTCAGTAGGTTCTTCCCTCTCCTTTGGAGAGGGAAGATGCCGAAGGCAGATGGGTGAGGACTATGCGGGCTATAGCAATGTATTATGAAGGTAAATAAAAATAGAATGAAGCTGTCCTCCCCTTTGGGGAGGCCGGCAGGGGCTCTTGTATGAAAATTGATTTTCCACATAAACAGAGCGCCCACTGCGAGAATGGCGTAGTGTCCAATCTGCTCCGGTTCAATGGTTACGACTTTGACGAGCCGATGGTCTTTGGTATTGGGTCTGGTATATTCTTTACCTACATTCCTTTTATCAAGATGAATGGAATCCCCGTGACCTCTTATCGCATTTTGCCCGGAGCGATCTTCAAACGATTCTCCAAACGGATAGGAATGAAAGTAGAGAGTCATACTTATTCCAATACCGCTAAAGCTATGTCCGAACTCGATGCGATGATCGATAAAGGTATTCCCGTAGGGATGCTGACCTCTGTATATTATCTTACCTACCTGCCCGATGCCTATCGTTTTCACTTCAATGCGCATAATATTGTAGTGTATGGCAAAGAGGGTAGCAACTATCTGGTAAGTGATCCTGTCATGGAAACGACGACAACCATCGCATACGAGGATTTGGTTCGGGCACGCTTCGCGAAAGGTGTCGCCGAGCCAAAGGGGAAAATGTATTACCCAACGCAGCTTCCAAAGGATTTCAATATAGATGATGCCATTTGGCGCGGTATCAAACGCGCGGGCTTTGATATGACCGAGATACCAATACCTATTCTCGCTACTAAGGGTATGCGCTACATCGCAAACCGCATGCAGCGCTGGCCGGAGAGACTAGGCGACCGCAAGGCCATCCAGTACCTCGGCAATGTAGTACGCATGCAGGAAGAGATAGGCACCGGCGGCGCAGGTTTCAGGTTTATTTATGCAGCCTTTCTCGACAAGGCAAGCCGTATCGTCAATAACAATGAACTGTATGACCTTTCTAAAGAAATGACTGCAGCCGGCGATAGATGGCGCGACTTCGCATATTATGCAGGCCGAGTGTGCAAGAGCCGTAAATCCGACGTGATGTCATTTGCCGAGCTTGGTGATATAATAAAAGAGTGCGCGGACAGAGAGGATAAAATATTTCGCAGATTGCACCAAATGGCAAAGGAGAATATATGAATACCCCTGCGATCATACTGGATAAAGCCACAAAGCAATACAAAGGCAGCAGCAAAGCTGCGGTGAAAGATCTGTCGATAACGATCCCTCAGGGTGAGATATATGGATTACTTGGCCACAATGGCGCAGGCAAATCCACGACCGTGATGATGATCTGCGGACTTTTGCATGCCAATAGCGGCACGATAAAAGTATTTGGCGATGATCCCGCTAATGAAGGCGCAGCGGTGCGCAAAAGAGTAGGAGTAGCTACGCAGGATATAGCGCTATTCCCATCACTCACCGCGATGGAGAATCTCCAGTACCTCAGCTATATGTATGGGATCAAACCCGATAAGAAAAAATTGAACATACTCCTGGAGCGTTTTGGGCTGAGCGATAATACGGGTAAGAAAATAGACAAATACTCCGGCGGCATGAAGCGCAGGCTCAATCTCATCGCCTCTGTGCTACATGACCCGGCGCTCCTCATACTCGACGAGCCGACAGCAGGTGTCGACGTGCAGTCGCGGGCGATGATCATGGAGTACCTGAAAGAACTGAATGCGAGCGGCATGACGATCATTTATTCATCGCATATTCTGGAAGAGGTCGAAAGGCTTTGTCATCGGGTAGGCTTTATGAGTGAAGGTGTCCTGATGGAAGAGGGGAAGACGGATGATCTGTTGGTCAAATACAATACCACCTCACTGGAAGCGGTCTACCTGGCCGTGGCCGGCAAATCCATATCTGCATGAAGATACTCTCGACCATATGGAAAGAGTTTCTGACGCTGCGGCGCGATCCGGGGGGAATGGCGCTGGTGTTTCTGATGCCGGTACTGCTCGTGACGGTCATGTCACTCGTGGAAGACGCGCCATTCAGGGATTACAGGAAGTTTAGCTTTGATATACTCTGCGTGAATGAGGATAATGATTCTCTGGGTCACCTCATAGAGCATTCGCTGAATGCCTCGGGTAGTTTTCATCTCATCAAAGAGTATCAGGGAAAATCTCTGACCACTGAGACGGCGCTAAAGCTCGTGAACAATGGCGACTACAAAGCCGTGATGCATATCCCGGCGCATGCTACGCAGCAGCTCAATACAAAAACGGTTGTCGTGGTGCAATCACTCATGTCGGGCTTCGGTCTGACCGATAAGCCAGATAAGGATACCAGCGGTGCTGTAGAGATCAAGGTGATCTTTGATCCCGTGATACAGGTGAATGTGAAACAATCGCTGCTCTATGCGATAGAGAAAATAGTAGCAGGGGCGGAAAATAAACTGCTGATGGCGAAATTCTCCGAGCAGGTGAAGAAGATCACAGGTACGCAGGATAGCACTATGATAAATACCGACCTGTCCAAAATGATCACTGTAACGAATGAAAGATCCTCTGAGGGATTTGATGAACTGGCTATGAACTCTGTACAGCACAATGTGCCTGCCTGGGCCATGTTTGCCATGTTCTTTATTGTTTTCCCGCTGGCCGGCAATTTCATTAAAGAGCGCGAGGACGGCAGCCTGCTCAGGATGCGGCTTATAGCCGGTTCGCAGTTTTATTTTATAGCCGGCAAATACGCTTTTTACTTTTTTGTGTGCCTGGTGCAGTTCATTATGATGATCGCGGTGGGGCTATACCTGATGCCACTATTAGGTTTGTCCAAACTGATGGTAGGGGACAAGCTGCTATTTATCTCCATCGCAGCAGTATGTATCTCACTGGCGGCTACCGCCTACGGCATGGCAGTAGCTAGTGCTTTCAAAACGCATCACCAGGCGCTGGCCTTTGGCTCTATCTCTGTCGTACTGCTCGCGGCCATCGGAGGCGTGTGGGTGCCTGTATATGTGCTTCCACATACGATGCAGGTAGCGAGTTCTATCTCTCCACTCTCATGGGGACTGGAGCTATGTAATGATATTTTTCTACGCAGCACAAGTT
>JAOQAO010000094.1 GCA_025963485.1 Bacteroidota bacterium
AGTTTTTGTAAGTCAGGATAGCTCATTATTACCCATAGTCTCTTTCAAAGAAGACTTTGCAGCAGAGATTGACCACTTGTTCGGCCATAATAGTCAATGGAATTGCTCATGGTACGGATATCAATACTGGCTCATCAATATCAGTACAAATTATGACTCGATCGTATGGCAAATAAGATCATTGAGCTGTCAGGATTCAGTAAGGTATTTTAGAACTGATACGCTCCATTTTAGTCCCGCTTACGTTTTTGGATATGATGGTTGCGGATTGGGGCGTATAGTGATATACCTGACAGCATATAATAAATTTGGCGCGAGTATGGCTTTTGATACCAGCAATTGTTTATACTTCGACGGCATTACCGAGGTTCCACTCTCGCACATCAGCATCTATCCTACCCCGGCATCTAATACGCTAGTCATAGATATGCAGCAGAACACCGATGCTGTCAGCTCGCACTATACGTCGATAGACATATATAATACACTCGGGCAAAAGGTCCACACTATATCAAAACAAAGCAGCAGCAAGATCATCAATATTCCCATCACCTCGCTGCCGGATGGTATCTATCTCGCTACTATCAGTGATGCGACCGGAGCCGGGCGGATGTTGGGTAAATTCACAATAGCTAAATAACACGATGGAAACAATTACTTATAGCGGAAATCCCCGTGCATTTTTTACCCTTTCAAAATCTTCCTGACTCGCGAGAGAGACTCCTGATGCTGATTTACCTCACCCTGCCCTCTCCTAAAATAGTTAATGTCTGGACACATCTTTTGTTTTTGTATTGTAGCACTTCCCCCCGGCCTTGCGCAATTTGCCGTTAAGAAACAACTGCATCGCATGGCAAGTTGGCGGTCACTGTTTGAGCCCATCTTAAAGCATCACCAGGCTGTGATTCGACTATATTAAAGCCAGGCTTCTGCATTACCCGGCGAGTTTGACCGGCTGCGGGTGGGTGCAGTTGTTTTAGGCAAACTGCGCGCAGCCTTGATCCTTCGGTACTTTTGCGTCAAGCCAAAAGAACAATCAGCGAATAGGTGAGCCTCCACTATGCAGGGTAGAATACAGTCGTTGGTGACGCTACGCTAAACACCAACAACGGCAAATCACTTTTTAATTACATAAAACTCTCCTGCCTTTATTGATGTGTTATACTTCGTAGTATCCGGATTCGCATAGCACATCATTATATCTACCTTCAGCGTGTCGGGTGGAATAAGTGAATGCGTGTTTTTGGAATTACAAAAATCCAGTCCTTCTGTTATATCAACGCCAAATCTACTTGGTGTGAAATTATCCAGGTACCAGTAAGCAGCAGAAGTATCCATCATTTTTTCAAAATACTTATTTACATTGGCATGCATTAGTATCTGGTACTGGTCAATTTTTCTAATTGTATCATCCCTGAAAAATACTATTTCAGCATAAGCTTCGTAAACATTAAAGTCTATCGTATCATTTATATGAACTGCGACAGGCCGGTATTCCATCATAAAAACACCCAGTTTTTTAGAATCAGGTATGGAAGAGGATGCCCCGGCACCATATCCCTTTCTCAACTCAAAATTGCATCCCGTCAGGAGGAGCGCTAGTGATAGAAACAGTAATAAATTCTTTCCCATGATTTATAATTTCAGAAACATCTACTGCCTGTATCATGCCGGTCACTGCTTCATGCCTGTGGTAGCAATGCCAGGTTAGCGGCTGTTATTTACCTGTCAGTTCGTAGCGCAGGCCTTCTTTAGTTTTTAGTCCCTTTATGTAGTAGATCCTTTTCTTGTCATGGAAAGCTAGTTCCATTTCATCATTTTTCTTCAATTTAATTTTCAAGTCGTATTTATAAAGTACAGGGTCAATAATCCCACCTCTTTCTACCTCCCAATACCAAAGCTGATAAATGCCCGATCTTATTTTTTTGAGTTTTGTATAATTCTGTTCCGGTTTCAATTGAGCCTCGTTTGTAAATATGGTAATCGTATCCGGCAGCTCAGCAATCGCTCCTATCGCATAGGTCGTATTAAAATCGACGTTCGTAAAGCTATGCAGCACTGAAGTCTGGGCAAATGCAGCCAGTGGTGAAAATGCCAGTATAAGTAGTATTCGTTTCATAAACTTGTTGCTAGCGAAGGATCGGTGAAGAAAGGTGTGTTTTGAGCAGGCAAAGTTTTACCCGGTTACACTTATTTTTTCACCTGGTTTTACTCTTATCCATCCGGGATTTTGGTTAATGCATCGCTCTACCATCGGGGATATCTGATTTACATAAACTTTGTGCCAGCGCTTATCGGCTATTTCGCTTAGTTTTTGTGTAGTACAATCACTGAGGGATTGAAGTTTAGGATGCTTCTGCACAAGTTTTTGAAGTGCGCTGTAACTTTTAAGTATATAAAGTTCGCCTTGCAGATTTTCGGAAACAAACCAAAAATTATATACGCCCTCAGACTTGGGCTCAGCGCTGACACCATAGAGATGCCAAATACAGCAGTTGCCATAAGCATACAGCGGGATCATATAAATACCTACCCATTTACATAAAGTCCCGTTGTGCATTATTCCGAATACCTCTTCCCTTTTATACTTGTATTTTTCGCCTTTGATCGTGCATGTCAGCGGACTGCCGGGAACCGACACATTGATTGAATTAGAATCAGCAACCAGCAGGTTTCCGGTTTTAAAATCATTGTAGGTCAGGTACAGCCCTTCTTTCGCCTTGCAGCAAAGGCTCACGAATAATATCAGGATGAATAAAACTGCAATCTTTTTCATATAGTGATCTGGGATGGAAATTAAATTTATCTATTTCTATTTCCCCCACAAAGTCTCCCGCCGGCCTGGAGTATCAATGATCCGCTTATAGCTTTACCCACCGGTGCTTTATACTTGTGTCTTTAGTTTTCATTTCAGCTATATAAACACCTGCGGGAAGATCACTGATATAGAATTGTGAATTGTGGATGTCCAGTTCGCCGGTTTGTAATAAACTACCCGTTACATCATAAATATTTAGCTGCGCTCCTATTTGTGCCCCATCTATTTCTATATTAAGCTGGCTAGTGGCTGGATTGGGATAAAGGTGCAGCAAATTATCACCTGGCGCAGATTCTTCAATACTTACGTTTACTCCTGAAAAATATCTTGCTATGGCAAAGTCATAGTCCGTCGAGGTAGGCCCGTTATCTGTCACACCGGCCAAAACAATTTTCCCGTCCGGTTGCATGGCTGCTGCAAATGCTTCATCGTATCTAAGGCCGAAACGAGTAATTACTTTTCCGCTGGAGCCAAAAGCATTATCTAAAGACCCATCTGCATTATACCTTGCCATGGTGAAATCAGCATTAGTCCCATTATCCGAAGATCCTACAGCTATAATTTTGCCATCCGGCTGCAGAATAACAGCATAAGCCTCGTCATAATTAGAAGTGAACGCAGTAATTACTTTGCCATCTGAGCTAAAACTATTGTCTAATGTACCGTCCGTATTATAACGGGCTATTGCGAAATCAATATCGTTAACGGCAATGGCAGAATACCCTGCAACAACAATTTTCCCATCGGCTTGAATGGCAATGGCATTTGCTCCGCATGCGCCGCTTCCAAATGTGGTAGTTACTGTACCTCCTGTATTAAAGCCATTATCTAAACTGCCATCGGTATTAAACCGGGCCACTGCAAATTCGCCTCCGGTATGCCCCGCTACCACTATCTTGCCATCGGCCTGCAGGGCTATGGATTTTGCCACAACACCTGCGCCACCGATAAGCACGTTTACTTTGCCACCGGTGCCAAAGGTATTATCTAAAGTTCCATTGGTATTATATCGCACTAACGCGATATTTTGTACTGAAGTAATCCACGAATACCCTGCGACCACAATTTTCCCATCGGTTTGAATGGCCAGGGCGGCTATTTCCGCATCTGTTCCGAAAGCCGTTGTTACTTTCCCGCCGGTGCCGAAGCTATTATCTAATGTTCCGTCTGTATTATAGCGAACCAAAGCAAAATAAGCCGGGGTTCCTTGAGCACCTGTTGAGCCCGCTGCTATGATTTTACCATCCGTTTGTAAAGCTACGGCAAAGGCAAGGTCGTCACTGGTATCAATATCAGTTGATACTTTGCCGCCTGTACCAAAAGTATTGTCTAAACTGCCATTTGGATTGTAACGCGCCAGGGCAAAATCCACATCTGTACCATTATTCGAGTGCCCGGCTACCACGATTTTCCCATTGGGCTCCACAACTACCGCGCGCGCATAATCCGCATAACCGCTAATAGCTGTAGACACCTTGCCATCTGTATCGAAGGTATTATCCAGCAGTCCGGGAGTTTGTGCAGATATTACCGTTGTCATAAATGTGAAAATGCAGAATAATGCTTTTGTCATGTGGTGAGTTTGCCTGGTATTTTAAAATATTCCCCTTATAATTGAAATGATCTCAATATCATACAAGTCTCGCGGTTCTTCTCATTAAAAACCAGTGCAAACAATTATACGTGACCATTAAATGTTTATGTGTGTCAAAAAGACTAAAAAGCGTGTTTGCTGTTATTGCTGATTAGCGTAGCGTCGCCGACTACTTGTATTTTTACTCTTTCAAAATCCTCCCCACAATATGCTGGCCGGAGGTGGTGATGTTGAGCAGGTAGATGCCAGAGGGGAGTGTGTGGATGTCGATCTCCCGTGTGTCGAGATGATCGTGGAGCAGTTGGCGGCCAGTCAGGTCGGTGATGGAGTAGTCTGCATGCGTATCTGTGATGCCGTCGATGTGGATCGAGTTTGAGCTGGGGATGGGGTAGATGGTGACAGAAGTACCGGGAATATTGGAAACTCCAGCAAAAACAGGATCACAATCACCGTTGTATTTAGTATTTACATAACTAGTCTGAATACTGTCCTTAAAAGAACAGAGCAAATAGGGATTTAAACATCCGGAACAATCGTTAGTCATAAAAAAAATGCTTCTATTAGGACCAATACCTTCAATAAAAATGATTTCGACATTAGGGTGCGTGACACTTTTTTTGAGTCTGATCATTTTATGGCTACTTTGATAATAAACCGAATCCACGACATACAAAGTGTCTGTAAATCTCCAATCCGAAAATTTGATATTAAAAGTATCCCCAACGATTAGTGACATATCTTGAATTAATATTTCGTCAGTATCGTTTAAGCCCGTAACACAGTAACCCGTCAAGTTTCTATACCATACCCTACCTGTCATTGAATCTTCTCTAAATAAAAGTTTATTGCTTACCCTTTTATATAAGTATCCATTGGAAAGCATCGTATCTCCTGAAACATGCAAATCCACAACTGCCGAAGTATTAAGATTGTTACAAACAATTTTCCAGGTGGTTGTATGGGTTCCAAATATGGATTGATATGGTTGGGCTGAAATATGTCCCCCCAGGATAACAATCAATATGATAAGGCAATGATATACATATTTACACCAACTAAATTTGGTAATTGAAATAATGATACTATCTTTACACCATAATCGAAATGACTATGGTACTGCAATTCAAATCAATCCTAGACTTATTAAAGGCCTTCCCTACTGAACAGGCATGTATAGACCACCTGACTACATTACGCTGGAATGGCACCATCATTAGCCCATTTGATGCTGATAGCACTGTTTATGTCTGCAAGGGTAACAAGTACAAATGTAAGTCAACAGGCAAGTATTTTAATGTCCGCACGGGTACAATATTCGAGGATACTAAAATGCCTCTTCAAAAATGGTTCATGGCTCTTTATATATTCAGCTCACATAAGAAGGGCATTAGTTCGCACCAGTTGTCAAGGGATTTGGACATAACTCAAAAGTCCGCTTGGTTCTTATTGCACCGTTTGCGATATGCTTTCGAGCATCCATCATTCAGGGCAATAGTTGGCGGGGACGGCGCACCAGTACAAGCGGATGAAACGTATATCGGAGGTAAAGAGGGCAACAAGCACCAAAGCTCATATAGCAAGCGAGTTAAGGCAGACCTGAAAAGAGAAAACGACAAATTGGGCATTCATACAGCAGCCAATAAAGGGCGTAGCACAGAAACTAAAACACCTGTACTTGGCATCATATCACAAGGCGTTGTCATAGCCAAACCAGCACCGGACACTAAGAGTGAAACACTAAAAGCCTTTATCAATTGGAACGTGGTGAAAGGCGCGACCTTAGTTACTGACGAATATCAAGGATATGTTAAACTAGGTAGGGACTATACACATGAAACGATACAACACAAGATGGGTGAATATGTCCGCAAAGGTTTTCATACAAACTCAATAGAAGGCTTTTGGAGCCAAATGAAACGCGGTATCTATGGAATCTATCACCATGTGAGCGCAACGCATCTAAACGCCTACTGTGATGAATTTACATACAGGTATAATACTAGGTCATTCACTACTCAAAATAGATTTGATATGATCCTTACCAACGTATCAGGAAGAAGATTAACTTACGAAACCTTAATAAATAAAGCATGATAAGCGAAATAGACAACATGGACGATACGGCTGATTTCCTTTTTTATACAGGCAGTGATGGGGCGTTGCGGGTTGAGGTAATAAAGGGAGATGAAACCGTTTGGTTAAACCAAAAGGGTATTGCTGAAATTTTCAATGTTCAAACAAACACTGTCACTTATCATATTGGTGAGATATATAAAACCGGTGAATTACACGAAAATGGAACTACTCGAAAAATTAGAGTAGTTCAAACTGAGGGTAGGCGCGAGGTTACAAGAGAAATAGACTTCTATAATCTTGATATGATAATATCTATTGGGTATCGGGTAAACTCATACCAAGCAACCCAATTTAGGATATGGGCAACCAACATACTGAAAGAATATCTGATAAAGGGGTTTGCTCTTGATGATGAAAGACTAAAGCAAGGGAAAACCCTTTTCGGCAAAGACTACTTTAATGAGCTCTTAGAAAGGATAAGAGAAATTCGCGCCTCCGAGAGAAGGTTTTATCAAAAAATTACCGACCTATACGCACAAGCGAGTATAGACTACGATCCAAACTCACCTATCACCAAGTTATTCTATGCTACCGTTCAAAACAAATTAGAATATGCCATAACACATAAAACGGCAGCAGAAATAATAAGAACCAGAGCGGACGCTCTAAAGCCACACATGGGGCTTACTACTTGGAAAAATGCAGGCATCGGTGGAAAGATTTTAAAGACTGACGTAACGGTAGCTAAAAACTACCTAAGTAATGATGAGATAAGCGAGTTAAATAGATTGGTTACTATGTATCTTGATTATGCGGAATTACAAGCGGGTAGACAGAAGGCTATGAAAATGCAGGATTGGGTTGAAAAACTACATGCATTCCTAAAATTTAATGAGTACGATATTTTAAATGATGCAGGGAAAATAAGAAAGGATGTAGCAGACGCTTTTGCAACGGGGCAATACTTACAGTTTCGCCCCATTCAGGATAAGGAATATTTGTCTGATTTTGATAAAGTGGTAAAAGGAATTAAAGAAACAGGCCACCTACCTATTGAGCAAAAGAAAGATATACCTAAACAGGATTTAAATGATTTCGATAGGGGATTAAAGGGTATGCTTGAAGTGCCAAAGCCACCAAAAGACATACCGACCGATCCCGATGCAGAATCAAAGAAAAAAGGTAGCGGACGGCCACCAAAGGATAAGAAATAAAGAGAAGGGCGAAAGCCCTTTTTTTATTTAAGTTTGAGTATGAGCAAAAAGAGGCACATCTCAGCAATAAAAGATGCAGACGCGGTTTTATCTATTTTATGTAGCACCAATGCTAGCTATGGCATTGGGTTAATACAAGCTGAATTCAAAATACGCCATAATGATGAGTTACCGGGCGGCTATGTTTACCAAATACTCGAAAAGCTAACACAAGATGGATATGCAAAACGTGACACAGATTATGATAGTCCTTGCTTTATCTCAACTTTCGAGGGGTTACTTTTTTTGGAGCAGAGAGGGTATAAGGGGCAGCTCGATAGGGAGACTTCCGAGGCCGATAGATTGACAGCCATTGAACAGCACCAAACAACCCTATCTCTAGCCTCTTATCGAGTGAATAGAAAGATAATGAGGGGGACGATTGCCGCCGCTTCTTTGACAACGTTTTACCTGATTTGGTTGGTTTTTTCTTATGGCATAGATCATAATTGGTGGTTTGCTTGCCTAAAAGGAGTAAACAAAACCCCTTAATCCATTTTAATATTTTCATTGTCGGTTAATTTAACCGACCGTTGGGGGTTTATGCGAAGTGAAGCGGAACGACTAAACTGTAAGTGTAGATAGGTATATCATTGCCTATGATAAAAGATATGTTTTTCATAATAGTCGTCTAATCGTCTACTCTTTCAAAATCTTCCGCACAATGTGCTGGCCGGAGGTGGTGATGTCGAGCAGGTAGATGCCAGTAGGGAGTGTACCGAGGTCTAGTATCTTGGTGTAGGAGGAGGCGAGGTTGGTTTCGTCGCTTTGATAGATGAGCTGGCCCTGCGTATTGGTGAGGGTAAAGGCGGCTTCTTTCAGGTTTGCCTGCTCGAGGTGGATGGAGACCTCTCGCTCAGTAGGATTGGGATAGATAGAGAAACGAACATCGCCTGCGGTCTCGGTGATGGAGGTGAGGACGGTGTCGCAGTACTCTACGACCCAATAGTCCCATCCTGAGTTGGGTCCAGCAACACTTGTCTTCTCTCCATCAATGTTGGCATAGGTCTGCACTCCTATGACATAGCACCCTGCCGAATTCTGCAAAACAGCAAAGGGCTGGTCGTCGGAGCCATTTGTAAGAGAAGTTTTATCCCACACTCTGTGCATCTGTGAGTCTATCTTGATCGTCCATGCCTGTACCCTTCCGAGATTGTTTTCTGTTTTATCGTATCCCGTGACCGGCCCGGAGTTTCCGGTTAGTACGTATCCGCCATCACTAGTATTGGCCATGCGGGAAAATGTCTGCTGGCAATCGCGACCGGTACCATAGGCCCAATCCCCCAATTTATTACCCAGAGGATCTATTTTGACGACCCAATATCCACAATCCGGATCTGTTTTGTCTCCACTGATACTATCGAAGGATTCACCTCCGAGTAAATAATTACCATCGGAAGCGACAAGAGAATTACTAAAATTTTCTCCGAACTCACCTCCATATACTTTATCCCATTGTTTATTGCAAAGAGAATCCGTTTTGATAATCCAAAAATTATTAGTCATTGGCCCAAAATTCGGCTCAGTTTTATCTCCGCTGATTCCGATATTAGGCGAGTAAGATGTACCTCCCAGCAAATAGCCTCCATCAGGAGTTAAAATAATATCATTGTCTGCGTCATTCCATTGACTGCCGAACCTTTTATCCCAGAGTTTATTCCCTGCGCTATCGATCTTTATAATCCAAAAGTCGTCAGACCCTCGACTACTGTCTGATTTATCGCCATTCATACCTGAGCCGGATGTGCATCCCATGATATAACCACCATCAGGGGTCTGCTTCACTCTACTCAAAAAATCATCCGCCGTACCACCAAAGCGTCGATCCCATTGCTTATTGCCCATAGAATCTAACTTGACGATCCACACATCAAATCCCCCCCAGCGGGGTTGCGTCTTATCACCCGTCACACCGGAGGATGACCCCCCACCTATCAGGCAACCACCATCGCGTGTAGCGCATACATCCGTAAAATAATCTGAGCCGCCGCCGCCATAGGCCTTGTCCCACAGATAATGGCCATCCGCACTGACCTTTACGACCCAATAGTCAGCGCCTCCACGGGAAGCCTGAGTTTTATTGCCTTCTATTCCTGAATAGGAAATTCCGCCCAGAAAATAGCCTCCTCCTTTTGCTTCACAGATGGCATACAGGAAATCCATGCTGTCCCCACCGAAGGTAGCATCCCACTTGCGGGCTACTGTATGCTGGGCATAACTACATCGCGCTACACATATGAGAATAAGAATGAGAAATGCCTTTTTCATAATAGTCGCCTACTCTTTCAAAATCTTCCGCACAATATGCTGACCGGAGGTGGTGACGTCGAGCAGGTAGATGCCGGAGGGGAGTGTGCCGAGATCGAGTATCTTAGTGTATGACGAAGCGAGGTTGGTTTCGTCGCTTTGGTAGATGAGCTGGCCCTGCGTATTGGTGAGGGTGAAGGCGGCTTCTTTCAGGTTTGCCTGCTCGAGGTGGATGGAGACCTCTCGCGCAGTAGGATTGGGATAGATGGAGAAACGGATATCGCCTGCGGTCTCGGTGATGGAGGTGAGGACGGTGTCGCAATACTCTACGACCCAGTAGTCATAATTACCTCTGGATGGCTGGGTTTTATCTCCTCCTATACCAGCGAGAGTTTGTACTCCTACTACATAGCATCCCTGGGATGACTCACCAACTCCTGCTGATATATCCATATCTGTCGTGAGCGTAGTCTTATCCCATACGCGATGCATCTGTGAATCTATTCTAATTGTCCAGATTTGAGTTGAAGCCAAATTAGAATCGGTTTTATCACCGCTAATATCCGGTCCAGATACTCCGGTTAAATAATATCCACCATCTGTAGCACTGATCATGCTGCCAAAACTTTGAGCGCAATCTCCGTCTCCCGTCGCAAGTCTACTTCCATAGGCCCAATCGCTCAGTTTATTTCCTGATGTATCGATAAGGACAGCCCAATACCCGCATTTGTTCGCTGTTTTATTTCCACTTGGCAGCGAGAAGGAATTACCACTTAGCATATAACTCCCATCGGCAGTATTGAGCGAATTTCCAAAGTATTCACCACTGGTCCCACCATAAACTTTGTCCCACAGTTTAGTACCGAGAGAGTCCGTCTTCACCACCCAGAAATTACGAAGCAGAGGCCCGAAATTGGGCTGCGTTTTATCGCCGCTAGTATCTGTAGCAGGAGAAGAGCCGCCTAGCAGATAACCGCCCTCGGGGGTCTGTAGAATGTCAACACAGGCCTCATCCCATATGCTTCCAAATCGTTTATCCCATTGTTTAGTACCGTTGCCATCTGTCTTGACTATCCAGTAATCATCTAGACCTCTGCAATCCTGAGTTTTATCTCCACTGATACCAGAACTGGAACGGCCACCCAAGATGTATCCGCCATCCATAGTTTGCTTCAAGGTGTATAAAAAATCCCCACCTGAGCCGCCAAAACGTTTGTCCCATTGTTTATTGCCTAGGGCATCTATTTTGACCACCCAGAAGTCCCAGCCACCTCGGGAGCGTTGGGTCATATCTCCAGTACTATCTGATCCTGATGTGCCCCCTATGATACATCCTCCATCGCTGGTTGCATATATGGCAGTGAGCATTTCCTCGTCTATACCACCATACTGCCTATCCCAAAGGTAATGTCCATCGGCATCTGTTTTTACTATCCAATAGTCAGAGCTTCCAGCAAGGGAGGACTGCGTTTTGTCGCCACTGCGTGACGATGCTGAGGTGCCCGCTAAGATATATCCTCCGTCGTTTGTCAGGGCTATAGCTGCCATCTGATCTGCACCCGTCCCTCCGAAACGAGCATCCCATTTTTTCATGACTGTGTGTTGGGCGTGCGTACAAGATGCATATAGCAGAATAAGAATGAGAAATGCCTTTTTCATACTTATAAAGTTAATCATAATTTGACCATTTTGCCGGAATAGCGCCTGCCATCACTAGTCCGAAGGCGATAAAAATATAAGCCGCTGCCAGCAGCTGTTGCATCCCAGATAAAGTGATACCGGTCTATACCATCTCCCGTATGCCCATTATCCTTATAAACTACAGTACCGTCTATGGCCTGGATACTAAGCTCCAAAGTGGCAAAGGATGAGAGGCCCTTTATGTCGATACTAAAGGAACTTTCGGAAGGGTTAGGGTAAACCTTGATACCTGTACTATCTGCGGATAATGTATCCGCGGTATTAGGGATCGGCTTGTTTTTATAGCTGGAGACAACACTAGGATCTGAACAGTTTACATTGATATCAGCATTCACCCAGGACGGGCTATATATATACTGATCCCCACCCGCATATAAAAGCATATCTGAACCTGATACCTTGGTAAGGGTAATAGGCCCCTGAATAGAGGAATAGGTTAGTGGTGTTTTATTCCAATTAGGCCCGCAATCTTTACTTTGAAATGTTCGGATCTCTCTATCGTTAAAATAATACCACAACGTTCCATCCGTCCCTTTATAATATAAGGTCTGGCCATCGCTGCTTAGTACCAGATCGGACAGCGCATTACCATTACACTGGGAGCTCGCATTACCGGGTTCTGTCGCATTCTGGCCGAGCCGGACCAGGCCGGATGGGGTTAGCCTGTCATAGGAGTACTGATAGTAATATATGTAATGATCCAGGCCTATGAAATAAACGCGGGAATGCGCCTCATCTAAAACGATATTATCCGATACATTGCCAGAGACCACCGCGCCGATGTCATGCCAGGTATTCCACCAGTACATCTGATGCAGGGTATTGCCGGCGCCCCGATAGAACTCCAGACAGCCACATTGGGCAGAAGCAAGAGCGCCCTCAACCGGACCGGTAGTACCATTGCCTGTTATCTTAGATGCATTGTGACTATTCCAAAACCAGATATGCTTATCTGTCCCCTTAAAAATATTCCTGCCGGCATTATCCATACTGATGTAGCCGCCGCAATAGTTTATGAGCCTGTGACCATCCATTGCCTGGGCTTCGGTCCAGATGCCCCCGGATGAATATATGTAGCCTAGTTCATTGTGTGTAGATTGAAAATAGACAAGACTGGCATTGACGGGAGTGATAAAATCTTTAGCGTCCATAACATGACCCGATAAATCCGGTGCAAGCCAGATATTACCCGTGAGTCTATGAGTTTGTAAAAGTGTATTAAACGCGCTTTTGTAAAATATAGTGGGCGTAGAAGTGAAAGATGATAATGTACCTAAAGTATGTCCCGGCACAATATTGTATAATGGACTAATGCGATTATTTAATGTGCATGTAAGCTGGCCATTGTTGGGCTGCAAGGATGTGGGGTAAGTGGGATTCTCCAATGTTTTGGCCACATTACTAGATCCCTGAAAATTCTGCAAAGGTGGTTGATTGGCAGGGCGGGAAGCCCTAGGGGTATACCATCGTATATAATCTATCAAAAGATCCGCTTGCCAAAAGGATGCACGGGTACTGACATTTAAACACAAGGATAAATAACCCTTGTATATGGGATCTGAGGCATAAGAAGCCAATAACGAAGGATCCATAGCCTCGGACCACATCTCCTTGCCATCGATGAAAAATATGAGTTCATTTCCAGTATTGACCCAACTCAAGGTATGATAGTCCTCAGCATAATTGCAGGGAGAGTATTTGTCGAATGCCCTGTTACAATTGCTATATCCTTCCATATGTTGTTCGTTAAAATCATTTCCATCACTAAGGCCACCGATACTGCCATTTAAAATAGTATCCCAGCCCAACCTCCAATCCCAAATACCTGCCTGGACATAAGCTCCCGCCACCAAAGGCCTTTTAAGCCGAATCTCCATCAGCGAAGGCGCGGCTACGGTGAGAGGTGTATAATTAGCCAGTGCACCAGATTTATAGTTGCAGACCCTCCCATTACCGCAGGCGAGTATGGTGTCTCCCAGCGGTGAGGCTCTGATATCGGCATAGCCCAGTGATTGATTATTTGCGTCTATAGGGAAAACCACTTCGCCGCCTGAACCTTCACTTGGATCATTCCAATGTCCACCACTTGTATTACCGCTATTCGTGATCTCTTTAAAATCGCCGTTAATAAAATGATTGCCGCAAGACGCCGGATCGGTGGTAGTGCGCATATCCACAGTAGGATCACCATTCCAAAAGAAGTTCAAGGCCCATTTGCGGTTAGGATCACCTAAGAAAGAAGCTAATCCCGGATATGGTTGCCTGGGATTAGGCTGTGAAATATATGTATTAAACTCATCGCTTATATTGGCATCATAAGCCCATTGACTCTTGTCCAAAAGCCCCGCGCTGAGTAAAGCAAAATGATAAACAATCTGGTTGTTCACCTTTTCGCTTACCTTGCCTGTCCCGCTATACCTGCTCCGCACATATATTACCGTATCACCAGGAGCATACATATATGCCGAGATCTTTGCCGGAGACGATAATATCTCAGAGCTTTTGAAATCCGGATAAAACGACCACTCTATCTGGTCGGCATTGGCCCCTGCCAGTATACTGTCTACTGAGAATGAAACGACCTGCGGTGAGTCAATGACCTTGGGGTATATGGCCGGTATGACAGGGAAGCCAATATCATTGACCTCTATGTGGCGGTCAGTAGACTGGTCTCCACATCCCGGCAAGCCGACAGCATGGGCCCTGACCGTGAAGCTGTGCGTGACGCTGCTGACACAGCCCGTCAGCGAGTCAATGACCGCTCCGCTATCGACGATGCTGTAGGTAAGCCGCTTGGCACCATCGGCTATTGCTATGTAGCAGGTCCAGGCGGTATCGCCACTGTATATCACCGTATCGCCGAATATGAAGACAGGTGCACTGACGGAGGGGTATGCACGTACGAAAATACCGGAGTCGATGACAGTGATGATGTGCGTCGCTGTATCTGCGGCCGTGATGGTGAAAGTCGCGAATGAGTCTACAGCACCAGTAGGCAGCTGTATGGTATCTCCGGTACCCATGAGACTATCTATGACAATGCTATCGATACCTATATAATACCGTTTGCCGATCTGGGACGCAGGCACTGCGATATAAGTGGAAGACCCTGCACATAAAGTGATGAAGCTATCAATAGGCGGCGGGCCTATGGTATGTTTTAATATAGCTATAGTGGTAAATGGATCGCTGACGCAGCCCGTGAGGCTGTCTACATTTCTCAGCCATATAAGTGCAAATGAATCAGGACTCATAGTAATCGCAAATGAATCTGTACTATGCAGCGAAGCAAACGAACTATCCAGCGCCCACTCGAAGCGGTACCCCCCGAAAGCCTGGTCCCTGTGATCAAAAATAAATGTGAAAGGTGTATCGCTCGCCACAGCCTGAGGTGCAAACATGGGTGAGGTAATAATATACTCCAGCACCGATCCGGTAGCCGACGCTGTGCAGTGAGCGGAGTCGGTCACGGTGACGGTATATGCGCCTCCGGCCATGACGGAGACAGAGGAGGTGCTGTCGCCGGTACTCCACAGGTAATGTGCAGCACCGGATGCTGTGGCCGCCAGCGTAGCAGTGTCGCGCTGGCAGATGGTGTCGCTGGTGACCGTGAGCGTCGGCAACGATTTCACCACAAGCACCTTACTCGCCGTCGCACTACACCCACAAGCATTCGTCACCGTCACCGTATAGGTCCCTGCGCTCGTCGGATGGATGGTCTTAGTCGTATCTCCAGAGCTCCATGCGTATTGGTCGTTGCCGTATCCGGGGATCGTGTCTGCGGTGAGGGTGGCGGTATCGCCGGCGCAGATGGAGTCATGCACTGCATGCACAGCAGTAGAGATCCCCGCCCATTTCGCGCAGGCGGGATAGACCATGACCGATGTGATGGCATGAGAGTTATAGTTCGGGCTGGGGTTGGTGTAGGCTACGAAGTAGACCTTCTGCGGCTTGGTGATCGTGTCGGACAGCGTGGGGGTGATCGTCACGCCGGTGGTGGAGCTGCCCGCAGTGCCTGTAGCGGTACCGGTTACGTTTATCACATTGCTCCGGTACCAGATGTAGTTATTGAGCCCTGATTTGAGCGCTGTGATACTGGCAGCGGTGCCGTTGCACACGTCCAGCTTGCTATTGGTAAAGGTGGGCGCTCCGGCTGTGCCGCTGACCTTTGTGATCTTCGCTACTATGGTGGGTACGCTTTTGTATACGTGCATGCTGCTGTCGGACCAGTAGCAGGTGTTCCTGCTGACAGCCAGCACAGAGAAGGAGGTGTCGACCGTGGTATTGACAGGCGTGGCGCTGCCCACGTACACCGTATCACCGGGGCCGCGGACCTTGTACCATTCTATCGAATCCACCACATTCGGTATGTGCGGTATGGCCCCTGATGCACCCGGCGAAGCTCCGGTGTAGAGGTCGAGATTGATGGTCGCATCCTTGATGTAGCTGATCGTGGGGGGCGAGGCCCAATACGTCCTGTCAGGCACTTTACAATGGTTGCCCGATGGCGCGGTCACGCTCGACGGGAGTACCGTCAGGTAGCCTGTATAGGTATTGCCAAATGCACCTGAGAAAAGTTGCGAGCGGATATTGTATCGCACGAGCTGAGGAGAATTGGTAGTATTGGTTAAGATGAAGTCAAAGGCCTGTGCACCACTTGCATTATTAGCCTGCGTCGCTTGCAGGAAGGATCCGGTGACGTTGGCATTGTCCCGGTAGATCGTCATACTCACGAGAGCAGTTGTGTCCGGCCTCGGTATAATGTCAATGGCAGTCCCGCTCACGATAGTGGGCATGTACTGCAGGGGCCGCACGGTCGAGATATAGGAATTGCTCACGGAATAATTGGCGACGAGGGTATAGTCGCTGTAGTATGTAGTCGAATCGCAGGTGCAGGTGTTGGCGTTACGGGCGATGTATTTGGCGGCGGTGTCGATGGTGGCATTGATGTAATACCCTGATCCGACGTAGCTGGTATCCGTCCCCACGACCTTGTACCATTTCACGCTACTTGCCATGACGGTCGTGTCGACAAGGAACTGGACGCCGGCGCCCCTGGCATACGTCGAGACATCGGCAGACCCAGTCGGCCATGGAGTGGGCTTTGACGGGAATGTGCAATGATCGGTCGTTACCGGGGTATCCGGCAGGACCGTGATATAAAAGCTCTTGCAGTCGAAGTAGAAGCCTGCTCCCACACTCCTCGTCATGCGCACCATAAATCGAACGACCTGAGACGTGCCGGTCTTGTTCGTGAGCGTGATGCCCAGCGGCCCGCCTGTAGACGATCCTAATGTCGATCCGCTCACATTGTTCGTATCGTCGCGGAGGTACTGGTAGCCGATACCCGATAGTGTGGTACCTGTGCCGAAGTTGATATTGGTCTGGCTGCCGCTGCATATGGTGGGAGCATAATTGACCCAATACTGCGGGACAGATGGCGAGTCCACGACGGTAATATTGGCCATGGTCGTATAGGTGCTGTAGTAAGTGCCACCGCAGGTGCAGAGGTTGATGTTGTGCGCGATGTATTTGCAGGTGGTGTCGACGGTGACCGTCAGCGTGTCTCCCGATCCGACGAAGGTGGTATCGCCCGCCGTCTTGACCTTGAACCAGTCCCGACCGTCTACTGCCGTAGCGGGCTTGACAGCCCACAGCTGGAGCTTCGCATTCTTGTACATGGTCCGGTTAAACTGCCCTCCATATTCTGCGGGAGCCGCGGGCGCGCTGCAGTGGACGCACTGCGCAGAAATGAGGGACGATGAAAACAGCATTCCTGCAAGGAACAATGTCTGGATAATTCTGGTCAGCATATGAATGGGATTGAAAATTTAGGAATAGGGTCAAAGACAAAAACAGCCGCAGGGGAAAGGCTTAGTTGGCATCGGGGCAGTTGCCGTTGGCATCCGCGATCCTGAACACTGGCTGGCCGAGGACGGCCTTGTAGTTGCCCGGCGAGAGGCTGGTGTAGGTATAGCTGCCGCTGCCCTGCACGTCGATGCTGAGCGTCACCGAGAGCGGATAGGAACCCGTGGGATCACTTGGCGTCCCTTTGATGATGAGCATACCCGTTTGCTCTCCCGTGATAGAAGAAGTAGAGGGACGCACTGCCCAGCACATGCCGGATGGCAGGGAGCTGACACCGTCTATCCGGATGGAATAGATACTGGCCACGGGCACCACCGAACTGTCGGGAAGTGTCAGCGCCCGCGCTCCCTGATTGTATGTCTTGAATGGTATGATGATCTCGGAATAGGCTCCGCTCGTCGCGCAGGGCAGGCCGCCAGGATCTGCAAATCCGGCTCCGGTATAGTTGAAATCGCCTATGGGGTCTGCCATGAGGCTGTCATTGGAACATTGCTGTGAGAAAGCTGCGGTTGCGAAGAGGGATGCAACGAGGAGGGTAAAAAGCTTATGATTCATAGTCAAAAGTTATGGTGTAAGTGTACGCACTTGTTTTTGTAAAACCAAATTTAGTTTGTCATCGGATTGCAAGTTTTTTGTGACAAAGTATGCGGATTTACCTCGCGCTGCGCGTTGCTCCTGACGCTGATTTACCACACCCTCCCCTCTCCTGAAACAGGAGAGGGTTCTAATACAATCCAGAAGTTATCGTGCGTGAAACTTGCCCTGTACTGTCATAGAAATCAACAGCAGAAAAAAACATTTAGTGAAGGGTAAATGATTTGCTGCTTACTGTGTTTGTTGGAGCTTACCTATTCGCTGATCGTTCTTTTGGCTTGATCCAAAAGAACCAAAAGATCAAGGCTGTGCGCAGTTTGCCTAAAACAACTGCAGCTACCCGCAACCGGTCAAACTCGCCAGGTAATGCGGAAGCCTGGCTTTAATATGGTCGAATCACAGCCTGGTCATGCTTTAAGATGGGCTCAAACATGACCGCTAACTTGCCATGCGATGCAGTTGTTTCTTAACGGCAAACTGCGCAAGGCCGGTGAAAGTGCTGCAGTCAAAAACACTGGAATAAATCCTAACCGCAATGTTAGAATAATACTAAAAAGATGCGTTCACACAGTAGCTATTTTAGGAGAGTCGCGATAGCTATCGGGATACTGTAATCCTTCAAGGCTGTTTCGGGCAGGGATAGTAGCGGTAGCTCGCAGGGAGTGATAACGACCGAGGACTACAAGCGGATAGCCCGGCCGCCCGCATAGATAAAATAACTCGTCTGATCGACGCGGATGTTTTTCATTCGCCGCTCATTTGGGTATCCGGTGGATAGATGCGGATAGCCCTGCCGGTGGCGTCGTCGGGCCCGATGTGGAGGGCCTGTTTGCGCTCGACCATATCCATGGCTTCCTGCAGGACGGTTTGCATGACCTCGGCATATTTATCGAGCGTCTTCACATCCTTGATGCCGGTGAACTTCATTATCTTTTTGTAATGCACATCCATCTCGATCATCTGGCAGATGAAGGTGGCCCGCGCCATGTGGCTGCTCATGATCTCATGTTTGCGGTACTTCAGGCCGGCTTTAAATTTCCGCTTGCCGTGGACCATCGTGACCCACTGATCTATGCCGCAGCGTTCGCCGACCAGTTTGATCTCCCTGTTGTATACCGGCTCGGGTATCATGCGGAGGCCGCCCTCGCGCGTGAGCATGCGGCGGATCAGTTCCCGCGCCTCGGTGCGCAGCGGTATGGTGATGGTCTCGCGCGTTTTGATAGCGGCTTTCTGTATAACCATGTCGTTGGGGTCCCAGTCGCACGAGAACAGGTCGGATATCCGCATGCCGACGAGGCACTGCAGCACGTATTTATCGCGGGTGTCCGCAAGGTCGGGCCAGCGCGAGAGGTCGGTGCCGAGCATCATGCGCAGCTCGTCCGTAGTGTGAAAGAAAATATCGAGGTCCTCCTCCTTTGGCCGGAGCTTCTTATATACTTTCCGCTGCACGTGGATCAGCTCCATGGTATCGGCCAGGTGATGCAGGAAACTGATCACGACGTTGCACAGGCCGAGTGCATAATTCTGTTTGCACTTTTTGGTTTTGATGAGCCAATTCACCCAGCGCCCGGCCCAGCGCACATCAAAAGAGGTAAGCCCAAGGCCCGGATCAAACTCGTCCAGGTACCGCTTCACGCGCGTATAGATCGCGTTGCGCGCGAGGGACACGGATTCATTGCCCTGATTATTCTTGGCGTCCACAAAGTCCTCCCAGGCGCTGGCAAAGGTGTGGTCGATACGTTTGCCCGTTTTCAGGTACTGCCTGAACTGCGCCGCAGTCGGGTACAGATCTTTCTCGAGAAAGAACCTGTTTTCTTTTTCCTGCAGTTCCGAAAGGCGCTTGGTGATCTTGCCATTCATATCCAGGTCCGGCTTGCCTTTGGCATTGACCACCCAGGCGCCATGCAAACCGGTAAACCGTTCCGGGACGACTCGGAAGCCGGTAGAAATAGGGAAATTACCTTTGTGAGTGTACCGGATGCTGACAGAGCATCCACGGAGGATAACATCGAACTTAGCCATTTGTATACGATTTTGTAATTATTAAAACCGCAGTTATCGTCAGTTGCCGGATCAGGAATCGGGAACATCCCCCCTCCAACCGCCTGCCATAACCACAAACAGCAACGCCCACTCCTGGAAGTGGGCGTAAGTTGTTGTTTATTGAGGTCGGAAGCGGATTCGAACCGCTGTAGCAGCTTTTGCAGAGCTGAGCCTAGCCACTCGGCCATCCGACCTTTTTCCCTTTTGGGGAGATGCAAATGTATAAAAAAACTGCGAAGTCAAAAGGGCAATATGCGCAAGGGTTTAAGAGGCTTTATATACGTATTTTTGATATATACTCAATGTGGATAGCATATTGAAAAAAAAGGCCCGCTAAAGCTATCTGTTTAGTAGATTTGCGCTGCATTTATAATCACTTTATACAGAAATGAATCAACACCTCTCTGACAGGATCACACATATGCAGGAATCGGCTACACTCAAAATGGCCAAGATATCCAGAGAACTCAAAGCACAAGGACAAGATATCATAGACCTCAGTATCGGCGAACCCGATTTTGATACGCCACAGCACATCAAGGACGCTGCCAAGAAAGCGATAGACGACGGCTATACACACTATACACCAGTACCGGGATACCCGGAGCTACGTAAGGCTATCGCTGTCAAACTGAAGCGCGACAATAATCTAGACTATACCCCGGAACAGATCGTAGTATCTACGGGTGCGAAGCAATCCATAGCTAATGTCGTGCTCAGCCTGATCAACGCCGGAGATGAGGTGCTCCTCCCTGCTCCATACTGGGTGAGCTACTCTGCGATCGCTGATCTGGCTGAGGGTAAATCTATCGAGGTGCATGCGTCTATTGAAAACGATTTTAAAGTAACGCCTGCCCAACTGGAGGCACTAATGACATCCAAAACAAAGCTGATCATATTCTCCTCGCCATGCAATCCAACCGGATCCGTATATAGCTACGAGGAGCTGCAGGCCTTGGCACAGATGCTGGCCAAACACCCTAATGTATATGTGATCTGCGACGAGATCTATGAGTTTATCAACTATACAGGTAAGCCGAATGCGAGTCTGGCGCAGTTTCCTGAAGTAAAGGACCAGGTGATCACTGTGAATGGATTCAGCAAAGGTTTTGCGATGACGGGATGGAGATTAGGTTATATCGCCGCACCTCTGTGGATCGCACAGGCATGTGATAAGATGCAGGGACAGATCACCTCGGGCACCTGCTCTATCGCGCAGATGGCCGGTGTAGCAGCAGCTACCGGAACACTGCAGCCGACTTATGATATGGTGGTGCAGTTTCGCAAGAGGCGCGACTTGGTATATAAGCTGCTAAACGAAATACCGGGTATCAAGACAAACCTGCCTGAAGGTGCATTTTATTTCTTCTTTGATGTCAGTGCATTCTTTGGCAAAAAATATGGGGACTACACGATCAACTGCCCCGAGGATATGAGCGGCTACCTGCTCAGGGAAGGTAAAATAGGGCTCGTGAATGGCGAGGCCTTTGGCGATAAAAACTGTATCAGGCTATCCTATGCAGCATCGGAAGATAAACTCACTAAGGTATGTTCACGCCTCAAAGATGCGCTCGCAAAACTGTCCTAATAACAGACAAAATAATATAGATGTCAGAAAAACTTGATTTCTCCAATGTGAAGGTGCTCATCATCGGTGATGTAATGCTGGATCACTATCTATTCGGCCAGATACACCGCATATCACCGGAAGCCCCGGTACCGATAGTGGATATCGAGTATGAGGAGTCGCGGCTTGGTGGCGCAGCCAATGTAGCGCTGAATCTCATTGAACTGGGGGCGAAGCCAACCCTGATGTCAGTGATAGGCGATGACAAAAGCGGCAAAACCATCTTTGACCTGCTCAAGAAAAATCAGATACATCACGACTATATCATCACCTCCCAGAGCCGCACCACTACGCACAAGACGCGCATCTATGATGATGAGCGCCAGGTGGTACGTTTCGATGAGGAAGATGACTCTGACATAAGCAGCGAACTGGAGACACAGCTCATCAGCGACTTCGATGATGTGATCAAGGAGACGAAGTTCCACGCGATCATCCTGCAGGATTATAATAAAGGTGTGCTGACCAAGAAATTTATCAAGCATGTGCTGCTGCAGTCTACCAAACGCAGTATTCCGGTATCTGTAGATCCCAAGGAATACAATTTCTTCGAATACCAGCAGATAGACCTCTTCAAGCCCAACATCAAGGAATTATCGGAAGCGCTCCAGATCAAGATAGATCCCAAGAGCCTGACCAGCCTGCGCCGCGCAGCTGAAGAACTCAAAAAGAAGAACCGTTTTGACAACCTGCTGCTAACGCTGGGTGGTAATGGTATATTCGTTTATACGCAAGAAGGCGATTCATTCATCGTGCCTGCGCGTCCGATCAAGACGGCTGATGTGTCAGGTGCGGGAGATACGGTGATCAGCATTGCAACACTGGCTTTCATCAAAGACTATCCTTTCAAAAAGATAGCGCAACTCTCCAATGCCGCCGCCGGCAAGGTATGCCGTAAGATCGGCATCGCACCTATCACATTGAAGGAATTGAAGTTAACGCTGTAAACCTTCTCTTTTTGCGAATGAGATTTGATACCTTTTAGAAGGCTGTCAAATCCGTTTTTCCAAACCATATCCATTCATGATTGGCTCGAATATTGCCGTTAAATCGGAGGCGAATATTCCCCAACGGGGATATGCTATGTTCTTTATAGAATTTTCTGTTTAGTGCATTTTTGATCACCCTCAAAAAATAAACGCAATGGAAAAGTACAACCCAAAAACTCCTATGATGACGAAAAAGCTGACAGGAATAGCTACGTTCCTGATTTTCTTTTTATTCCTGTCTCCTACTCTTCACAGCCAGGAGGCCAAAGAACCTGACACCTATGTCAGCGACAATGCCAATATCCATTTCTTTGCCTCAACGGTGATGGAAGACATAGAAGCTACATCGAAGGCCGGTGTGTGTGCGCTGAACACAAAGACCAAAAAAATATCCGCAAAGGTGGCGATGACGAGCTTCGAATTCCGAAGGAAGAAAATGCAGGAGGACTTCGATGAAGACTATGCAGAAAGCGCCAAGTATCCATATGCCATATTGAATGCCACAATAGTAGAGAATATCAATCTCACTAAAGACGGTACTTATGATGTGACACTAAAAGGAACTTTTGAGATGCATGGAGTGAAGCAAGACCGGGAAATAAAAGGTAAGCTGACAATAAAGAACGGTCACCCGGCGAGCGCTACGGCGCAATTTGAAGTGAAGCTGGTAGACCATAAGATCAAAGTGCCTACAATAGTCGTAATGAAGATCGCGGAGGTCGTAAAAGTCAATGTGGACCTGACATTCAAAAAGTATCAATAACATTCATTTTATAAAACACAAAATCAAATTTTATGAAAGTTGATTTTAAAAAACCGGGATCAGTGGTCACGGCATTGCTGATCTTCATCATGGTGGTTTCTATCAATAGCTGCTCAAAGGATTCCACTACTGCTACTCCAGGACCAAATGAGGTATTTATGCAGAATACTGCCTTCACACCATCGACCCTTACCGTGGCTGTCAATACCACAGTGACCTGGACAAACAAAGACAATATCAATCATAATGTGACAGGCACTGGCGGTTCCTTTG
>JAOQAO010000012.1 GCA_025963485.1 Bacteroidota bacterium
TTCCATTTGCACCAGTTGCACCGTCATTGCCGGATGGGCCTGTAGGGCCGGTTGCTCCGCCACCACTTCCACTTGGGCCTGTCGGACCGGTCGCGCCGTCACTTCCCGAGGGGCCGGTGACGCCGTCTGCGCCGGTAGGTCCCGTCAGTCCAGTATTGCCATCTGCTCCTGTTGCGCCGTCATTGCCCGAAGGGCCTGTCGGACCAGTAGCCCCGCCACCGCTGCCACTTGGGCCGGTCGGGCCAGTTATACCGTCATTGCCAGAAGGACCGGTTGACCCATCTGCTCCCGTTGGGCCGGTTGGGCCTGTAGCTCCGTCTGCTCCTGTGGCTCCATCATTTCCTGTGAATCCTGTTGCACCGGTGGCTCCCCCGCCCGTTCCGGTAGGACCTGTGGGCCCTGTAGCACCTGTGGCACCACCACCTGTCCCTGTCGGGCCAGTCGCACCATCATTACCCGATGGGCCGGTTGATCCGTCTGCTCCCGTTGGTCCGGTTGGACCTGTGACGCCATCAGCTCCTGTGGCACCATCATTGCCCGAAGGGCCGGTCGGACCTGTGGCACCGCCGCCACTTCCACTTGGACCAGTTGGACCGATCACTCCATCATTGCCAGTAGGACCCGTTATACCGGCTGCTCCAGTTGCACCGGTATTTCCATCCGCCCCGGTCGCACCGTTATTCCCAGATGGACCGGTGGCACCATCTGCGCCAGTAGGCCCTGTGGCACCCGTATTTCCATTAGCGCCGGTTGCACCATCGTTTCCTGTAGGACCAGCATTTCCATTTGCGCCCGTTGCACCATTATTTCCTGCAGGCCCGATCGGTCCTGTAGCGCCTGCTACACCATTTGTTCCCGTGGGTCCTCTAGCGCCTGTAGGTCCCGTGCTCCCATTCAGTGCATTGCCGGCATATAGTGCATAGGGTACACTCATTAGCTGAGTAGTGCCCATATCTGTATAGCTGGTACCTCCCGCGACATTTACTTCTACCTGGAGGAATTTAGGGCCACTGCCCCAGCTGACAGTAGAGAGATTGCCACCGCCACTGCCTATGACAGTATTGAATAGTCCAAACTGATTGGTGGTCTGTGCATGCGTTTCCTGAAGGACCACTGCGCCCGTAGCTGTCTGATCGTGGATCGTAAACCGTATCGATACGTTGGTATTGGATACTAACGCACCGGATGCGTTGCGCACTATTGTCTGATAGTTGACACCTTGAGGCGGAGCTTGTGCCTGACATAGCAGGGCCACAAAAAGGCACACTATAGGGAGTAGTATGTTCTTCATTCAATCGGGTTTGTAATAAAAATACGACTAAAGCTTTATTTATTTAACAAATGAGCATAAAAAAAACAGCCACTTGCTTTTGCAAATGGCTGCTATTGTTTTTCCTGACAATGTCTATTAACCTATATTGATCCTGCTGACATCTACATTGTGCTTTTCTATGAGCTTGCGCAGGTTGATCAGGGCATAGCGCATACGGCCCAGTGAGGTATTGATGCTGACCCCGGTATATTCAGCTATCTCCTTGAAACTGAAGTCGAAGTAGTGGCGCAGCATCACGACTTCCTTCTGCTCATCGGGCAGCATTTCGATCAGGCTCTTGAGTTTATTTTCCCCCTTCATCACATCGAGATGCACGTCGTTAGGCACTTCGTCAAATTTCATATACTTGAATATATCATCCCCGTCGCTGGTCACGATACCGGGGCCGCGCTTCACCTTGCGGAAGTAGTCTATGCAGAGATTGTAAGCGATACGCATGACCCACTGGATAAATTTCCCCTCATCGTTGTATTTGCCGGAGCGCAGGGTGTCTATCACTTTGATATAGGTTTCCTGGAAGATGTCTTCCGCGAGATAGGCGTCCTTCACCATCATGTAGATAGAGGTATAAACCTTGTCTTTGTGGCGGGCTACAAGGCGTTCAAAAGCCATTTCGTTGCCGGAGAGGTACTGCTTCAGCAGATCCTGGTCGCTCATCAGTGGTGTGCGCATAGACGTACTTTTTAATTTGGGGGGTTAAAGAAAAAAGTAGAATCTATGGTGCGATAGGCGACTTATTTTGGTTGTTCGTTGTTATTTATCAAAAATGAGATAATACAAATGCGCTTGGCATCGTTCATTGCACTGTCTCTGGTCTTGGTCTAAAAGCTAAAAAATCTGATAAAAAGGCGCGCAGACTATCTTGTTCACGTATTCCTGGCGGTCTGCGATAATGATGTAGAAGAATTATTCTATAGCGTGAACTTTTTGAGTGTTAACCAAAGTTAATCCAGGTAATTCAGATTTCCAAATAAAAACAAGAGTTTACAAAAAAATATTTTTGCCAGCTCCCGACGGGGTTTACTCTGATTTTCTAAATTCTTCTTAAGATATGGCCTCCCTTCGCACATTCTGCTAAAGTACCCCTCATTTCCCTTATCTTTGCGGCTTGCCAAAATTCCATTTAAGGCCTAAATTTTTTCGATGTCAATACAAATGAATTCTAAGAAGTCCGACCTCCAGATAAAAAAGCAAGCTGATACCAAAATAATCATCAAGGGCGCCAGGGTTCACAACCTGAAGAATGTCGACCTCGAATTACCTAAAAATCAGTTTATCGTTTTCACCGGCGTCTCCGGCTCCGGCAAATCATCCCTCTCCATAGACACACTCTATGCCGAGGGCCAGCGTCGCTATGTAGAAAGCCTGACCTCATATGCCAGGCAGTTTCTCAGCCGTATGGACAAACCGGACGTGGACTATATTAAGGGCCTTTGCCCAGCCATCGCTATCGAGCAGAAGGTTTCGACCCGTACTACGCGCTCTACAGTGGGTTCCCTTACCGAGATATATGACTACCTGCGCCTGCTCTATGCCCGTACGGGCAAGACATACTCTCCTGTCTCGGGCCAATTGGTAACAAAGCATGAGGTAGTGGATGTGGTAGATTATATTTTCTCGCTGCCAGAGGGTGAGCGTGCATTCGTATATTATGATGCTCCGGTCAAGGGCAAATTCAATGAAGAGCTAAAGCTGCTTTTGCAAAAAGGTTTCACGAGAGTGAAGTGGCTGAATGAAGTCACTAAGATCGAGGACCTGATAGATAAACCAGAGGTCGTCAAATCAAAAGATAAAACGGTCAAGGTACTCGTAGACCGTATCATAGTAAAAGATGAGGAGGAACTCAAATCACGCGTAGCGGATTCCGTTCTTACTGCTTTCAATGAAGGCAGCAATGAATGCTATGTAGAATCACAAGGAGCAGATGGCGGCAAGGTAAAAGGCCTTGTATTCAATAACAAATTTGAAGCCGATGGAATGAGCTTTGAGCTGCCATCGCAAAATCTGTTCAACTTCAATAACCCATATGGCGCCTGTAAAAATTGTGAAGGCTTTGGGATGGTGATCGGAATAGACGAGGACCTGATCGTACCTGATAAAACATTATCCCTGTATGAAGGAGCTATCGCTCCATGGCGTGGTGAGAAAATGAGTGAGTGGCTGGAGCCGATCCTCAAAAAGGGCATCTACTTTGACTTCCCCATACACCGGGCTTACAAGGACCTGACCATAGCAGAAAAAAAGCTGCTATGGACAGGTAATGAGCATTTTGAGGGATTGACCTACTTCTTCCAATACCTGGAGGAGAAGAGCTATAAGATACAATACCGCGTGATGCTGTCCCGCTATCGCGGTAAGACCACCTGCCCGGAGTGTAAGGGTTCAAGGATACGCAAGGACGCCCAGTATGTCAAAATAGCAGGTAAGGATATATCCGAACTGATGATGATGCCTATCAAGGACCTCTACACTTTTTTCAAAGAGATCAAACTCAGTAAGGAAGAAAAACAGATCTCAGACAGGATACTCCTGGAGGTCAATAGCCGCCTGCAAACCATGATGGATGTGGGCCTCGGCTATCTCATGCTGAACCGGCTCTCCAATACACTCAGCGGTGGAGAGACACAGCGTATCAACCTGACGCGCTCTATAGGCAGCAACCTCACCTCATCGATGTACATCCTCGATGAACCAAGTATAGGACTGCACCAGCGCGATACTGCCAGGCTGATAGAAGTACTGAAAAATCTGCGCGATCTCGGCAATACTGTGATCGTGGTAGAGCATGATGAAGACATCATGAAAGCCTGCGACCACATCGTAGATATGGGTCCCGAGGCTGGCATCAATGGCGGCGAGGTGATATACAACGGCCCTGCAAAGGACATTGTAAAAGATAAAAATAGCCTGACGGCAAAATACCTGAATGGTGAGCTGAAGATCAACTACGACCGCATACGCAGGCGTACGAGTAATTCTATCTCCATCATCGGAGCTACGCAGCATAACCTGAAAGATGTAGATGCTAAGATACCACTCAACTCACTCACAGTAGTGACGGGTGTGAGCGGCTCCGGTAAAACGACGCTTATCAAGAAAATACTTTACCCGGCACTAATGCGCCAGTTCGACGGAGGTGGTGAGAAGCCCGGCTCCTATCGCGAACTGCGTGGCGATCTGAAAAAGATCAGTGCCGTGGAGATGATAGACCAGAATCCCCTGGGCCGCAGCTCGCGCTCCAATCCTGTGACGTATGTCAAAGCTTATGATGCCATACGGGATCTATTCTCCCGTCAGCAACTGTCTAAGATCAGGGGGTATACTGCCGGTACTTTCTCATTCAACATAGAAGGTGGCCGCTGTGAGAACTGTAAAGGCGATGGAGAAGTAGTAGTCGAGATGCAGTTCCTCGCGGATGTGCACCTGAGGTGTGAAGTGTGTAATGGCCGGAAGTTTAAAGAAGATGTTCTCGAAGTCCAATACAAAGACAAAAATATCTACGATGTTCTTGAACTCAGTATAGATGAAGCGATAGAATTCTTTGCCGAACAAAATGAGATCATACAGAAGATCGCTCCGCTCAGAAATGTCGGATTGGGTTACGTCAAACTCGGGCAGTCGTCCTCCACGCTCAGCGGTGGTGAAGCTCAACGTGTAAAGCTGGCCTCCTTCCTGACCAAAGGAACGACTACGAGTCCTATACTTTTCATCTTCGATGAGCCGACCACAGGTTTGCACTTTCACGATATCAATAAGCTGATGTCGTCCTTCTATCAGCTGATAGACGTCGGCCATACAGTCGTGGTCATCGAGCACAATATGGATGTGATCAAATGTGCAGACTGGGTCATCGATCTGGGCCCGGATGGTGGCGATGAAGGTGGACACCTGGTTTATCAGGGCACCCCCGAGGGGCTGGTCAAGGTGAAGGAGTCACATACAGCTTTCTACCTGAAGGAAAAGCTGGATGAGGAAATACAGAACTAGGAGCAGAATCTGATGAATGATTTGAGTAACTCAGAGTAATACAATGACTGGCGAGGGAGCTGACCGTGGACAAATGCAAACTATCACAAACCAAATAATTAGTCTGCCTAATACCTTTTATAAGCAAGGTTCATAATAAGATAAGTGAAGCGACTATACTTGAGTGTCTCAATAAACAAGAAGAGTTTATTGAGTCCTGGCAGTTATGGTCTGACAATAAACGAACATCCACAGGCTGGTATATTCGGGAGAATGACGACCTAACATATACCGTTGGATATTTTCCTAACGGCGAAAAAGAGACACTTAATTTTAAAGAAATTAATGAGGCCTGTGCAGCATTTATCAAACGGGAAATTGAATCTATTCGATTATAGACAACATATTCTTGCTTTGTTTACAAGCAATTCCGTAAATCACATATACGAGTGATCGCTACCGTCCTTCAGGTACTGCTTTTCAATTTTTTTCTTGACGATGTTGGCGACCCATTGTTTGAAGGGACTTAGCGCTTTCATCTTGGGATTCTCGCCGTGCTTCTTGTAGCGGTCAAAGAAGGCCTTCATCGATAGTACTGCAAATGCTGCGCAGGTATTGTGATCGAGGTGGTCGCTTTGATTATTGAGCCTGATAGCGGTGATGCCTGCTTTGGTCATATGATCGTATGTGACTTCCGAGTTCATGTAGTTCACCTCGCGGTCGCCTTTGCAATAGCATAGCTGCACGGGCGCTTCCGGCTTCCAGTCTGTGAGGTTGTTTTCTTTTAGCCGCGCTAAAAAGGCAAAGTTTGGGTTGTTTTTAAATTCCTCTACCAGGCTCGGCACGACTACTTCGCTTGGTATCTTGGGCATTACCTTGTCGAGGTCATCATAGGTCTTGTCACGTACTTCTCCGAAATAACCCCTAAGTAAAGTATCATACGGCGGCCTGAAAACCGAATAGATATTTGGGTCAGGAAAAATATGATAAGCTGTCTGGTATGAAAGGATCAAATACGGCAGGTAGAAAGGACGTGGGTATACCTGAAACATATACTTGGCCTGCTCGCCGGTCATATCATATGCGCCTGACATCGGAGAGGTAGCGGTCACTTTGAACCGCGGGTCGTGCTGCATCTCGATATATTTTTGCGCAGCAAAGGAGGCATGCCCGCCCTGTGAGTAGCCGGTCAGAAACAACTGGCCGTTGGTTTCTACATGGATCGTTTGCTTGAACTCCTCGACCGCATAGAGCATATACAGGAATGACATACCTTCCGTCCAGGCGTGCTGATAGAGGTGATGGCCATCGCCTTTGCCCATACCATAGTAGTCGGGGTAGAATGACAGATAGCCGTCCGTGGCCATACCCAGGCAGATGCCCTGCTGTGAATCCTCATCGGTGATATCCCGCGCCTTGCTGATCTGAGTACCATGGCCAAACATAAAACTCGGCATCTTTTTACCTTTTGTTTTAGGCACGTAGAGTATTCCTGAGCAATTGATCCAGGTGCTGCTATCTATCCATGGCGCTTTGTATATCACTTCATAGATATCTACGTCATACTTCACAGGTAGCGCGAGCTTGGGTATCTTATGCTTCTTCCACAGCGCGCTAAGGGCCTTTGTCGTGTGGCTTTTGACCAGTGTTGCGCTGACCAGATAGGTACTTGGCGTATTGGTAAATCCAAAACTGCTGCCAGCGATGAGAAGTGCTAAAACCAAAGTTATGTATGCCTTCATGTATATGTTTTGTCAAATTATCTGAATGACATAAATACGCCTTATATGGGTATTGTAGTATGTGCCCGCAGGTTAAAACAACTGAACCGCTAAAGAATGGCGGTGAACGGGATGATCTGTGCTAACCATCGGAAATGGGGGCCGAAATCAGAGCCGCACCGGTGCCGAAGCCTGGATACTGTCCAAAATTAACACACTGCACACTATCAGCACTAGGAATTAAGCTGTGAAGCAGGTTTTACCTAAGGGATAAAGATGTACTTTTATGATTAAGCGTGTTTTATCTGAACCCTGCGCCATTCTTTACGTAGAATAGTGCGGAAAGACTATTTTAATCATAACCCGGTATTCTTGAGAAAGTCGTATTGCCTTCTTTTTATCCTTTTTGTCTATTCCCTCCGGACTATGTCCCAGGAACTGGTGGGCAAGGTCACTGATAGCGACAGTGCTGCCACGGCCCTCTATCAGGCAGAGGTGACCCAGTCTCAGGGCGGCAAGGTCATTGCCACTTACAAAACCTATTTTGACGGGAGCTATCATCTCAAGGTCAAGCCTAATCAGGCCTACCAGATCAAAGCCACCTATGGTGGCCGCAGGGACAGCACCGTGACCATCTCGGTCGACAAAAACGGGATGCTCATTTCCGGTACGCTCGTTCTGTCACTATACAAAAACGGCCTGCGCCTCATGGGCTATGTGCTGGACCGGGAGGAGGACCTTCCGATCAAAGAAGCCGGTATCCTGATCCGGAATGTCATGACGCGCAAAGAGGATAAGTATTTCACCGATGTAAATGGCTACTACAATCTCAAGATGGATTTTGAGACCAATTACACATTCAAGATAGATAAGCGGTCCCCGGGCATCATAAATAAGTATCAGGATACGAGCTTCAACATCTCTACGATCGGATTCAACCAGCCGCTTGATTTCAGGTTTGATATCAAGCTAGGGCCTGCAGAGGGGTTTACCAAGGCTCGTCCCCAGTATGATCCATATGCAGCACCCGATAATAAGAACCTGAAACCGGTAGTACAGGTGGTTGGCAAAAAGGATTCCCTCAAACAACATGACAAGGAAACTGCCCTGGCAGAGCTGGACAAAAAGCTCAACAGTAAGGATTCTGCAATAGCCTCTATCAATAAAAAGCTGGAGGATATAAATCAAGCTAAGAAAGAGGAAAAAACAGCGCTTAATACTGATGATCAGGGCAAGAAAAAAGAAGATGACGCAAAACTGAAAGCAGAGCATGACAAACAGGCCGAGGCTAAAAGAAAGGAACTGGAAAAAGCCGAAGCTGCAATAAAGGCAAAACAACTGGCAGAGAATAACCAAAAGGAAAAGGAGGCGGCAGATAAACTGCGCAAGGAGCAGGAAGATGCAGCTCTGGCCAAACTGGAGAAAGAAAGAAAAGAAAAACTGACCGCAGAGAAAACCCAAAAGGGAAAAGAAGCAACAGATAAGCTCCGCAAGGAGCAGGAAGATGCCGCCGTGGCCAAACTGGAGAAAGAAAGAATAGAAAAACTGACTACAGAGAAAACTCAAAAAGCAAAAGAAGCCGCTGATAAGCTGCGCAAGGAGCAGGAAGACGCAGCTGGGGCCAAACTGGAGAAAGAAAGAATAGAAAAACTGACCGCGGAGAAAACCCAAAAGGAAAAAGAAGCTGCTGATAAGCTGCGCAAGGAGCAGGAAGACGCGGCTGTGGCCAAACTGGAGAAAGAAAGAAAAG
>JAOQAO010000128.1 GCA_025963485.1 Bacteroidota bacterium
GGGAGAAGATATATGAGTATAATACTCGGGCCTGTGCGTCCGGACTTACTTCGTGAGGAATCTCTGGCAGAGCTTTTCAGGGCGTCTGCTTCAGTACGTCCATCCAAACAGGCTCTGATCTTTGGCGATAGTTCGCTGACATACGCACAGCTTGACCGCTGGACCGATGCGATTGCTTTATTCCTGCATGCTCAGGGTATAGGCCGCGGTGCATCGGTAGGCCTCTGGTGGCCGCGCAGCCTTGAGCTGCATGCAGCCATCCTCGGTATAGTCAAATCCGGCGCAGCATACGTGCCGCTCGATAGGGAGATGCCTCTTGAGCGTGTACACACGGTATTGCATGAGGTAGGGGCTTCGGCCTGTTTTACGGATGCAGATGCAGATATGGGCTGCAAGTCCATTCGCGTACCTGCTATGCCCTCACAGGCTGATATCATTACTCCGCCATCAGGCCCCGAGCCCGATGACCGGGCCTATGTCCTGTATACGTCAGGCAGTACCGGCAAGCCTAAAGGCATCCCTATCTCTCATCGCCAGATATGCCATTTGGTACGCTCGGAGCAAACACTCCTGGAAGTACGCGAAGATGATCGCGTCTATCAGGGTTTCTCAGTTTCATTTGATATGTGGTGTGAGGAGACATGGATCGGCCTTCATGCAGGTGCGACCATATGGGTGGCAGATGCTACGACTGCCAAGGTCGTCGATGAACTGGACTCCGTGCTCCGCGAGCAGAAGATCACAGTCCTCAGTGCCGTCCCGAGCCTTCTGGCCGTGATGGATGACAATATTCCCACACTGCGTCTCATCAATGCCGGCGGCGAAGCATGTACACCTCAGGTCCTGGCCAGATGGGCCACGGGAAACAGGCGATTTTACAATAGCTACGGCCCGACGGAGACAACCGTTAGTGCGACCTTCGCTGCGCTCAAAGCAGGCGATAAGATCACCATAGGTAAGCCATTGCCAAACTATAATATGGCGGTGGTAGACGAGAAATTTGAGCTTGTCCCCTTCGGTGAAAAAGGCCAGCTCGTCATCACAGGCCCCGGCGTTTGCAATGGATATGTCAATCGCCCGGATCTCACGGCAGAAAAATTTATACCGAAGACGGCTTCTCTGACTGCGCTTCCGGGGGATGTAATGTATCTCACAGGTGATGCAGTGGTCATGAGTCCCGATGGAGAAATAGATTTCCAGGGGCGTATAGATGATCAGATCAAGCTGCGAGGCTACCGCATAGAATTGGGGGAGATAGAAAATCAGCTCAATACGCAGCAAGGTATATCCGCCGCCGCAGTAGCCGTGCGTAAGGACAATAATGGACAGGATGAACTGGTCGGATATGTGCTTATGGAGGCCGGTGCCAGATTTGACGAACATGAATTTCGCGCAGAACTTGCCAAGGTGCTTCCTCCGTATATGGTGCCCGCAGTTATCATGGCGCTCCCTCAGATGCCCCGCCTGCCCAGTGGCAAAATAGACCGTAAATCACTGCCCCGGCCAGCCGCATTCGAGCAAGCACCAGCCGCTACAGAGGTAGAAGAGATAGACGCTAATGCCACTGTTTCAGACAAAGTAATGAGCGCCTTGCGCAAGATCTTTCCGGGCCGCAACATTCTACCCGAAGAGGATTTCTTCACTGACCTGGGAGGGCATTCTCTATTGGCGGCAGCTTTTGTATCCCGCCTGCGCAAAGAGGCCGGGATCAAACACGCTTCGCTCCGCGATGTATACCAGCAGCGTCCGCTGCAAAAACTCATTACGCTCTGGGAAGAAAAACAAGAGGACAATGCCGCCTCCGCGCAACGGCCCTTTTATGAAATACCGCGGGCCAGGTTCTTGTTATGCTGGGCTGCGCAGTCTATGGCCTTGCTTTTTATCTATGGGCTTTTTGCCATGCAGATATTTGTGCCGTACCTGGGCTACTATTACGTGCAGCAGGATACGGATAGTCACGGCTATGCCATGCTCGGTGCACTCGCTCTTTTCTGTGTCATACCGCCGCTTTTCTCGCTGATATCAGTGATACTGAAATGGGTCGTGATAGGCCGGTTCAAAGCCGGTGACTATCCGCTCTGGGGTACCTATTATTTCCGCTGGTGGTTGGTCAATACCGTACAGGGATTAGCTCCCATGGAGTTCCTCAATGGTACGCCTCTTTTCCCCATGTACCTGCGTATGATGGGTGTCAAAATAGCAGACGACGCACAGGTAGCCGCGATCAAGCTCGGCGCCGAGGACCTGGTGACCATAGGCTCTGACGTGAGTATCAGTTCGATGGTTTTGTTCAATAATGCTTTCGTCGAGGACGGTATGCTCAAGATACGCGAGATCGTCATAGGTGATCATGCATATATCGGCAGCAGTGCGGTCATCGCCGGAGGTGCGGTCATCGAGCCTTGGGGTGAACTTGGCGACCTTAGTTTCCTGCCTGCAGGCAAAACCATCAAGCAAGGAGAGGTCTGGCACGGCAGCCCCGCGCAGTGCATTGCTACCCGGGACATAGCCGAGCTGCCTCAGCCGCTCGAAGTTTCGGCGCACAAACTTTTCGTCTACAAGTTTGTCTTCGTTTTCCTGTTGCTTGTTTTCCCTTTTGCAGTACTTATTCCGTTGCTGCCGGCAGTCGTAGCATTGAACACACTGGACAATAACACTCCTGATGATTACGACTTCAGTTATCTGGTCTGGGCGCCGCTGCTGGCGCTTTCCTATGTGGTGATATTTGTAGCGCAGACGGTGATCCTCACACGGATACTGCAGATCGGCATCAAGCCCGGCACCTATCCCGTACATAGCCGCATCTATATCCGGAAATGGCTCTCTGAGCAGCTGTTAGCGCTGTCGCTTATTGTAGTTCACCCGATCTACGCCACGGTCTATGTCACTTCCATGTTTCGCGCGCTGGGTGCCAAAGTAGGCAAGCACACAGAAATATCCACTGCCAATAATGTCACCCATCCCATGTTTGAAATAGGAGAGGACTCCTTTATCGCAGATGCGGTCACGCTCGGAGAAGCCGATGTGCGCGGCCAGAGATTGATATTGGATAAAACGGTGATAGGGAGTAATAGCTTTGTGGGAAACAGTGCCCTCATTCCGCAGGGCTACCACATGCCAGACAATATGCTGGTCGGTGTACTCTCCACGCCGCCGGGTAAAAAACAAAACGAAGAAACTCCCGGCAGCGATTGGTTCGGCTCTCCGGCTATAGCACTGCCGCATCGCCAGCAGAGCTATCCGTTTGGGCGTGAACTGACACATACGCCATCCGTATTCAGGAGGCTCGCGCGTAGTACGGTCGAGCTGATACGTATCCTGATACCACAGGCCACTGTTATTTGTTTGAGCGTTGTTTTCATCGGATACAGCCATGACCTGATCGTAAGTTATCCTGTATGGGAGCTGCTCGCCCTATTTCCGATATATTACCTCGGGATCATAGGGATACCTGCTTTTCTCGTCACAGTGGTGATGAAGTGGGTACTCGTAGGCAGGTCCAAAGAAGCGCAGTATCCTATGTGGACCTGGTCCGTGTGGCGTAGTGAAGCGGTCACCGCTACCTATGAGTCGCTGTCCAAAACTTTTCTCCTCGAATACCTCAAAGGCACACCGTGGCTGCCCGTCGCCCTGCGGATGCTCGGCGTGAAGGTAGGCAAGCGCGTATGGATGAATACGCTCGATATCACTGAATACGATATGGTCACTATCGGCGATGACACCGCGCTGAACGATGACTGCGGCCCGCAGACGCACCTCTTTGAGGACCGGGTCATGAAAGTCGGCAAAGTAAAAATGGGTTCGCGAAGTAGCATAGGCGCCCGATCTATCGTGCTTTATGATAGCGAGGTGGGAGATGATACGCGGCTCACCGCTTTATCACTGGTGATGAAGGGCGAGGTATTGGCCAAAGGCACTAATTGGGAGGGAAGCCCCGTCAGACCGCAGACTGGCAAGTAATTTGAGTAGTTACATCACTGTTCGTGATTATGAAACATTTGAGACTTCTATTATTGATCCTGATATTTCTGCCGGCATCCATATATGCCGCCAAAGACTCTGTGTGCGAAGCCCCTCTTAAATATGAAGTGCTCGAGAAGGGCTCGAACACCGATGACTTCCTCTGGATCACAGGCGACAGAAAATACAATATATACTACAAAGGCGCCGATGTGATCGTCGAGCGCAAAAGAAAGGGAACGCTCTGGCTGGTCAAAGGACTCAGCTTTGCATCTTATCCCCATGAGGAGATGTATATCGACTCCGCGTACTTCCAGAATATCAGTGAGTTTCCCGATAAGGAACTGATCATCAAATATTCTCTTTTCAGCCTCCAGCCCGGTACCAATGCCAAGTCAAAGCATATGATGATCGTAGATATCAACGAGAGGAAAATTGTCCTGAATGTGGCGCTCTATGACTTTAAGATCGGCGCAGATGAAAACGGCAAGGTCATAGATTATTTATACGAAGCTAACGTAGATGTCTCTCTCAATCTTATCAAGGTCGAATCCTCAGAGGACTCCGATATCGACAATCCCGCCACCCAGCTCGATGACGGCATCTACCACCGCCGCGGCCATTGTTTCGTCAAGCACTGATTTGAGGAAGGCTTTCGATTATTCCTTTGATTGTTCTTAAAATCTTTGCGCCTTTGCGGGAAATGTATTTTGCATTAGTCCTTCATGCGCTTAGATGTATTGCTTTAACCCTTTGGGCCTTCGCTTGAAATGTACTAAAAGCGTAGTGTTTTTCGCCCAGAGCGTATTAGATTTTATTTTATTTGCTTCTATTGTTTTAGCGGTTATTTTTGCCCCGTCTTAGATTTTCGTATTACCCCACATTAAAATATATAGCGCTATCATGAAGGATCAGTATGAATCTGAATTATCCGAGTGGATCGGCAAAGAGAAAGCAGCCCTGGACCTGCTGGAGACAGCCAGCAAATTGCAGTTTGAAAAGTCTGTAGAACTGGTACTTTTCCGTCGCAAGGTATTTGATAAAAAAGTGAGTGAGATCATCAGCGACCATGCTTTCGCAGAGAAATTCACAGGATTGAAGTTTCCCCTGTCCCTCTCGCGTGACATGGTGACGGCTATCGCCAAACTCGATCTCGCACCATCACGTATTGATATAGGACGCCTTTGCGCTGAGTATGTAGAAGGAGGTCACACAGATTATGATGCATTTGTCACAGAGAAGCTCAAAAATTTTATTGGCAAGGAAAAGAAAGTGCTCAAGCCGCGCGATGTGGTGCTTTATGGCTTTGGCCGTATAGGCCGTCTGGCTGCGAGGATACTTATAGAGCACTCCGGTGGAGGGCAGCAGCTGCGCCTCCGTGCTATCGTGACCCGCGATAAAGCCACTGACGATCTGGCTAAGCGTGCTTCTTTGCTTCGCAAAGATTCCGTTCACGGCCGTTTCGCTGGAGTGATAGAGGCAGATGTAGAGGGTAGCGCCATCATCATCAATGGCCATCGCGTGCACATGATCACTGCATCATCTCCGGGAGACATAGACTATACTAAATACAGCATCGAAGACGCTCTCATCATAGACAATACAGGTGTATGGCGCGATGAGGCCGGCCTGAGTGAGCACCTGAAGTCAAAGGGTGTCAGCAAGGTGATCCTCACAGCACCGGGCAAGGGCGATATCCCTAATATCGTTTATGGTGTCAATCACGAGCAGTTCGATCCGGCCAAGGGACAGATATTCACTGCTGCCAGCTGCACGACCAATGCGATTGTTCCTGTACTCAAGGTGATAAAGGACACCCTCGGCATCGAGCGCGGACACATCGAAACCGTACATGCCTATACCAATGACCAGAACCTCCTCGACAACTATCACAAGAAATCACGTCGTGGTCGTAGTGCGCCAAATAACATGGTCATCACGGAAACTGGTGCCGGCAAAGCTGTCACCAAGATATTCCCGGAGATGAAAGGCATGCTGACATCCAATGCAGTCCGTGTCCCTGTCCAGAATGTATCGCTGGCTATCCTCAGCCTCCGCGTTTCTAAGAAGACAAGTGTGGACGACGTCAATGCCCTGTTGAAAAAAGCATCCCTATATGGCGATCTCGTAGAACAGCTCGACTACTCTATGAATACCGAGCTTGTATCAAGCGACGTGGTAGGCAATAGCCACGCCTGTGAGGTAGACAGCAACGCTACCATCGTTTCCGACGACGGCCAGAATATCGTGGTATACGCCTGGTATGACAATGAATATGGCTATACCAATCAGGTCGTGCGCCTCACCCGCTACCTCGCTGGTGTCAGGAGGCTCACATATTATTGATATTAGGCTTTCAGTTTATATAAATAAGAAAGGTTGGCACTACTGCCAACCTTTCTTATTTTCGCCATCCATTCCGTCGGCTGCAATCCGTCGACAGATGACAACTTACTACTATGTTTGAGAATTTACAGGAACGGCTCGAGGGGGCCTTTAAAACCCTCAAAGGACAAGGAAAGATCACCGAGATCAACGTCGCGGAAACCATCAAGGAGATCCGCCGAGCACTCGTAGACGCCGATGTCAACTACAAGATAGCAAAAGACTTCACTGACAAGGTGCGTGAAATCGCCATGGGCCAGGGTGTGCTCACCGCAGTTTCTCCGGGCCAGATGATCACAAAGATCATGCACGACCAGCTCACCGAGCTCATGGGCGGCAAAGAGTCCGACTTCAATATCAAGGGCAATCCGGCCATTATCCTGATCGCAGGTTTGCAGGGCTCCGGTAAGACGACCTTTACACACAAGCTCGCCCACTACCTCAAAACCAAGAAATTTAAGAAGCCTCTCATGGTGGCTGGTGACGTATACCGCCCTGCGGCTATCGATCAGCTCATGGTGCTCGGAGAGAAGATCGGTGTGCCTGTGTATGCAGATAAAGAAAGCAAAGATCCCGTAGCTATTGCCCTCGCAGGTATCGCGCAAGCTAAAGCTGACGGCTGCGATGTCGTGATCATAGATACCGCTGGCCGTCTCGCAGTGGACGAGGAGATGATGAAGGAGATCAGCCAGGTCAAGGCTAAGACCAATCCTAACGAGATCCTTTTCGTCGTCGACTCCATGACAGGCCAGGATGCGGTCAATACTGCCAAGGCATTCAATGATAAGCTCAACTTTGACGGCGTCGTCCTGACCAAGCTCGACGGCGATACCCGTGGTGGTGCGGCATTGACGATCACGTATACCGTCGGCAAGCCGATCAAATTCATGTCCAGCGGTGAGAAGGTCGATACACTCGATATCTTCTACCCTGAGCGTATGGCTACCCGTATCCTCGGCATGGGTGATATCGTGACCTTCGTAGAGAAAGCACAGGAGCAATACGACGAGAAGAAAGCCCGTGAGCTCGAGGCCAAGATCAGCAAGAACCAGTTCAACTATAATGACTTCCTCTATCAGCTCGCCCAGATCAAGAAGATGGGCAATATGAAAGACCTCCTGGGTATGATCCCCGGCATGGGCAAAGCGCTGAAAGATGTCGATATCAAGGATGATTCTTTCAAAAAGATCGAAGCGATCATACTATCTATGACTCCCACAGAGCGCGAGAAGCCAGACCTCATAGACGGTCGCCGCCGCCAGCGTTTAGCCAAAGGCAGCGGGAACACTATACAGGAAGTAAACGCCTTCATCAAGCAGTTCGAAGAAATGAAGAAGATGATGAAGAGTATGCAGAAGATGAACGCTGCTGGCCGTACCGTCAAGGGACTACCCGGTAGATAGTATCCATACTTAAATTGCACATCATGGAGCCACATCTTCGCCGTTTCACTATTGACGACTGGCAGGCGATGAAAGCCATCCGTCTAGAAGCATTGGAGAAAGAACCACACTTTTTCGGAGCAAAACATTCGACAGAAATTGTGCTCACAGACGAGCAGTGGCAAGACCGGCTCACTGATGACGCTCATTGGGGCTTATATGATGGCGAGGAGTGCGTAGGCCTCACAGCTATCGCCCAGGCTTATGCCGATCCCACCGCCGGTTATCTTATAGCCTCATATATCAGGAGCGACTATCGTCGCAAGGGGCTGTCAGCCTTATACTACCGGACACGTATAGATTGGGCAAAAGCCTGGGGATATAAATATCTCCTGATCTCTCACCGGAATGACAATGACGCTTCCAAAGCCGCAAATCAGAAGTTTGGCTTTCAATACACTCATAGCGAAAGCGCCACCTGGCCTGATGGTTCTATAGGCGATAAAGTGTATTACAGGCTGGATTTATAATTCGCTTAGATTTGTAGCGAGCAAATTTAATAGTATGGAACCACATCTCCGTCGCCTTACCCCCGATGATTGGCAGTTATTCAAAGCTATCCGTCTCGAAGCTTTGCAAAATGAATTTCAGTTTTTTGGCGGCCAGTATTCCATTGAGTCAGTCATGACTGATGATGAGTGGAAAGACCGCCTTGCCGATCCGCATAAAAGGGCTTATTGGGGGATGTATGATGGGGATGAATGTGTCGGCCTGACAGGAGTGGTCTATCATAGGGAATATCCCGATGCCGTCATTTTTATAGCCTCCTACATTCGCAAGGAATATCGGGGCCGCAAACTCTCTGCACTGTTTTACGAAGCACGTATCGCCTGGGCCAAAGCTGAAGGCTATAAATTGGCTCATATCTCGCATCGGGGTGGCAATGATGCCTCACGCGGAGCCAATCAGAAGTTTGGTTTCAAGTATCTCCGCACGGACAGTATCACCTGGCACGACGGCACATCAGCTGAAGAACTTTTCTACACGCTGGAATTGTAGATAGATTTCGCCCCGTAGTTTCGCTGCAAACTTTACATTCGCAATCCCTTATTAAATAGATTACATGGAAGACCATAGTATAGAAATATCGCATAAAGCAAACTTAAACTTCAGAGGCGTTAAGGCGGTGCTTGACCTTTTCGCCGAAGGCGCCACCATACCATTTATCGCGCGCTATCGCAAAGACCGCACAGGCAATCTCGATGAGGTCGCTATCGCTCTGATAGAAACGCTCAAGAAGCAGCTCGACGAATTTTACCATCGTAAAGAGTTCATCACAAAGTCCATCGAGGAGCAAGGTAAGATGAATGATGATATCAAAAGCAAACTGGAGAAGGCAACCACGCTCGCAGAATTGGAAGACATCTATCTTCCGTTCAAACCCAAGCGTCGCACCAAAGCCCAGATAGCCCGCGAGAATGGCCTCGAACCATTGGCCAATATCATCGACGAGATGAGAGAGAGGAACCTCGACAAAGTAGCTGCTACCTTTATCAATGATAAAGTACTGACTGCAGAAGATGCCCTGCAGGGCGCGCGCGACATCATAGCCGAATGGATCAGCGAGGATACGGATGTGCGTAATAATATCCGCCGCAAATTCGAGCGCTTCGGCAAAGCGATCTCCAAAGTATGGCCCGATAAGAAAGAAGAAGGAATTAAATACAAGGACTATTTCGAGTATTCAGAGTTGATCTCAAAAATGCCTTCGCATCGTATATTGGCTCTGTTCAGGGGGGTGACCGAGGGTTTTCTACGCATGAGTATAGAGCCGGAAGAAGAGTTTGCTATCGCGGATATGGAGAGCATGTACATCGAAGGCAACGGTCCCTGTCAGGACCAGTTTCGCAAGGCGATCAAGGACTGCTATAAAAGATTGTTGCAGCCACAGTTTGAGTCTGAATTTCGTATGCTGCTGCGGGATAAAGCGGAAGAAGAAGCGATACGCGTCTTTGCGGAGAACCTCCGCCAGTTGTTGCTTTCATCGCCCCTCGGCCCTAAGCGTATACTTGCCATAGATCCGGGTATCCGCTCGGGCTGCAAGATCGTTTGCCTCGATGAGAAGGGCGATCTGCAAACCACAGACCTCATTTACCTGCTCGACTCACCTGTGAAAGATCAGGAAGCCGCCAATAAACTCAAACACCTGGTATCGCATTATAAGATCGAAGCTTTCGCCATAGGCGATGGTACGGCCGGTCGTGAGACAGAGAAGTTTGTCCGTAGTATCTTCGGTAGCACGGTGGCGCTCTTTATGGTCAATGAAGACGGAGCATCTGTGTACTCAGCCTCTGATGTGGCCCGCGAGGAATTTCCCGATCAGGATATCACTGTACGTGGCGCTATCTCTATAGGCCGCAGGCTCATGGACCCGCTCGCCGAGATGGTCAAAATAGACCCTAAAGCAATAGGAGTGGGGCAGTATCAGCATGATGTGAACCAGTTCCGGCTCAAAGACAAACTCGACCAGACCGTGGTATCATGCGTAAATGCTGTTGGTGTCAATCTCAATACCGCCAGCAAACATTTGCTCGCTTATGTATCTGGTATTGGCCCTTCACTCGCGGAGAATATCGTCGCATACCGCAAGCAGGTAGGCAAATTCTCTTCCCGCAAACAGTTGAAAGAGATCCCGCGCCTCGGGGATAAAGCTTATGAGCAATGTGCCGGATTCCTGCGTATCAAAGATGGCGACAATCCACTGGATGCAAGCGCAGTGCACCCCGAGGCATACCCACTGATAGAGAGGATAGCTAAAGACCTGCATACAGATGTGAAGCAGCTGGTGGGAAATGAAGCATTGATCTCTCAGGTCAAACCCGAAACATACATATCCGGTGCCATAGGTACACACACATTCACAGATATTCTCAATGAGCTGCGCAAACCCGGTCTCGATCCACGTAGTGAGGCAGAGCAGTTTGAGTTCTCACACGAGGTTTTCAAAATAGAAGATGTCCGTGTAGGAATGATACT
>JAOQAO010000133.1 GCA_025963485.1 Bacteroidota bacterium
AAGCAAGTGCAGTATATCCACAATCCTTAGGTGATATGGTCGGATATGTCCTTTATTTCGTGTAGTAGTTTGCTGTCGGTTCGGAGCCTGGGGATCTTATGCTGGCTGCCGGCCTTTCCTTTGGATTGCAGCCATAGGTAGAACGTATCCGGACGGAGCGCGATGATAGATAAATTGCTCATTACCAGATCACCCGATCTTTTTGCCTGGTAGTCTGAATTTAATAATTGTAGTTTCCGGTCCAGTCGCGCAGCGAATCCGGGCAGGTCGCCGGGAGCTTTCGTAAATTCTATAGCCCACTCATGCCTGCCGGGGCCGCCAGTGATGGGATAGACAGGAGCTACTGTGTAGTCACATACCTCAGCTCCGGTTTCTATGCATGTTTCCGCCAATGCCTTGTCCGTATTATTGACAGTCACTTCCTCGCCAAAGGCGTTTATAAACTGTTTTGTCCTTCCTGTTATTTTGATCCTGTATGGAGCGGTTCTGGTAAACTCCACAGTATCACCGATCACATACCTCCATAGTCCCGAGTTGGTACTGATGACCATGGCGTAGTTCACACCTGTTTCCACTTTATCTATGGATACAGCTTCATCAGGATTTAATTCTCCATTAAAGGGAATGAATTCATAAAATACGCCGTTGTCCAGATGCAGCAGCATGTCATCGCAGTCCAGCGTATCCTGCCAGGCGAAAAAGCCCTCAGAGGCATTGTAGACATTCTGATAGTGCACGGGGCGGCCTATGATCTCCTCATATTGCCTCTTATATGGCGCGAAGCCCACGCCTCCGTGGCAGTATAGTTCGAGGTTGGGCCATACGTCTTTGATCTGGTTCTTATTGGTTTTCTCCAGCACTTTTTTCAATAGTAGCAGTGTCCATGATGGCACACCGGAGATGTTTGTCACGTTTTGCTTCATGGTCACCCAGGCTATCTTATCGAGCTTCTCCTCCCAGCGGGGCATGAGAGCAACATCGAGCCGGGGCTCGCGGAAATACTGTATCCATGTATCCAGGTTTTTCATCAGGATCGCCGACACATCCCCGACGAATACATCGGGGTTATGGTCATTTGGATTGCCCGCACCACCCATTACGATTCCCTTGCCGGTAAAGAATTTGCTGCCCGGATTATTCCGGAGGTACAGGCTCAGGAAGTCCTTGCCGGTTTTAATGTGAGACTGATGCAGTCCCTCATCATTCAGGGGAATGAACTTGCTGACATCATCGGTCGTGCCACTTGACTTGGCGAACCATCTGGTCACACCCGGCCATAGCACATCGCGTTCTGATAGCTGCATGCGTTTAAAAAATGGCTTCAGCGACTCATAATCCTGCAAAGGAATGTGAGCTTTAAAATCCTGATAGTTTTTTATGCTTGAGAAATTATGGCTTTTACCAAATTCGGTATCCCTGGCGCGGTTGACCAGAAAAGACAAGACCTTGTTCTGTGTCTCGATCGGATTGGCAATAAATCTGAGAATAGAAGGAACCCTGGTACTGAAGTAGAACTTTCCTATTTCATTGACTACATGCATAGCTTAGTGCGCTTCACTCAGGTTCTTTCTCCTCAATACAAAATTCTGGCCGAGGTAGACTTTGCGTACTTGCTCATCCGCAGCGAGCTCTTCTGCTGTACCTGCCTTAAGTATTTTCCCCTCGAAGAGCAGATAGGCACGGTCGGTGATAGACAGCGTCTCCTGTACATTGTGATCCGTGATGAGCACGCCTATATTTCTTTGTTTGAGTTTCTCCACGATGCGCTGTATGTCTTCTACCGCTATCGGATCGATACCTGCAAATGGCTCATCAAGCAGAATAAATTTAGGGTCAGTGGCAAGGGCACGTGCTATTTCTGTTCTGCGTCTTTCACCACCGCTCAGGATATTGCCCATACTGGTGCGTACCCTGTTGAGTCCAAATTCTTCCAATAACGCTTCAAGTTTTTCCTTTTGTTGTGCCTTAGTGAGAGTAGTGAGTTCGAGTACAGCAGCTACATTATCCTCTACACTCAGATTGCGAAATACAGATGCCTCCTGTGGCAGGTATCCGATGCCCGCCTGTGCCCGCTTGTACATCGGCAGTGTAGTGATGTCGAGATCGTCGAGATATACCGTGCCCCCATCCGGTTTGATCAGGCCTACGGTCATATAGAAAGACGTGGTCTTGCCCGCGCCATTAGGCCCGAGGAGACCTACGATCTCTCCCTGCTTCACTTCTACGGATACATTGTTGACGACAGTCCTTTTGCCGTATTTCTTGATTAAATTTTCTGCTTTTAAGATCATTTTAAATAAGTCACAAGTAGTGAGTCGCAAGTCGCGAGTAAATACATTAATTCAGTGAATTATAAAGACCGATCAGCATTTTTTGAATTTCTTCAATAGCACTGATCAGTTTTTGGTGTTCTTCTGTTTTTATGAAATTCAGGTCAAGCGCAAGATATGTCATGTTTTCGGTTTCTGTCGCTGAACCACATGAAATATCGATAAATCTTTTAAAATCTGCATCTGTTCTTCTCCCGCATCCTTCTGCTATATTATTTGAGATTGAAATTGTGGCATTCCTGAATTGCTGCGTTATTCCATATCTCTCTTCACTTGGGAATTTTGCAGAAACGAGATAAACTTCCTTTACAAGTACCCGGGCTTTTTGCCAAACTTTTAACTCCTTAAAGTTCCGCATGGTTTATTTAGTGATTAATGTTTTTGTATTGCTTGTTACTTGCGACTCACTACTTGTGACTATTTAGAAATCATGTCCGAAACTCAAATAGTAAGTGGGCCTATCGCTCCATACTCCTGTATCTAAGCCCCATGCTGTATCAAACTTAATGAAATAGCCGAGGAGGGAAGTTCTCAATCCAAAGCCGGTTCCGATTATCACAGGAGTTTTATATTGCTTCACAGTGACAAGTGAAGCGGGGTTTTCATACTTCACGGTAAAGAGCGGATTATTGTCAGAGAATGGACTCAACCCTTCCCAGGCCGTACCGCAATCCATAAAACCGACGATCATAAAGTTGCGGACAAACTCCGATTTAGACGGGCGGTTCATCAGCATGGTGATCAGTGGTATCCTGAGCTCTGCGTTGATGAGTGCGTAGCTATTGCCGTTGCGTGAATTTGAGGTGAAGCCCCTCATCGGTGCGCCGATGGTCTGGTAGACGTAGTTGTATTTGTCATTGATAGGGGCCTGTACCAATGCATTGGTCGATGTCTTGATGCTCAGCAGGCTATTGTCGAGGCCACCGAGGTAGTGTATCATTTTATCATTACCCAGTGAGGTCGCAAAGCTCATCCGTGCAGCAAAGGTCATTTGCTTATATATCTTCAGGTAGTAGCGGGCATCAAAGCCCATCTCCGTGAAATATTGATTATTCCAGGCGGGTAATGGCACACCGTCCACACGCTGCGTTGGTATTTCTTTGTGAAACTCGAAGAACGCCTTGGCGCAAAAACCACGCTTGATATTGGTCATCACGTCTATCGTATTGTCAAAGACGTATTCGGCTTTCAGGAAGATCCAGTTTGTTGAGTAGGTGGGCAAGGCGAGGCTGAATGTATCCAGGGATTTGAACACATACCTGTCATTGCGATACCCGCCGCCGAGCATCACGCGATGGAATACATCAAATGGATATTTGAACTGTGACTCCAGGTAGGTCGTCTTGACACTGTATTGTACCGCGCCGATATTGTCCGGGATAGGTGTATTGTAGAAAGGCACCTTATCGGTGGCGATATTGCTCAGTCCCTGGTAATAGATCGTCAGTTTTTTATCCCATCGCTTTTTGATATTCTCATAAGTAAGGAAGTAGCCAAGGTCCTTGAAGCTAAAACCGGAAGCACCGGCTAGTGGCAGCGTAATGCCTCCATACACACGGTAGTCTTCAAAGATATCTGTCACGCCGATTTTGAATAGCGCATTTAGCGGCTGGTACATATAGCCGGGATTCTGCGGATTGAAGGGCTGATAGGTAGTGACGATCGGATCATTGTCCAGCTGTACAGCGAAATTGTCTATCATGAAGCGGACAAAGTAAGGGCGCACCTTGGAGAAGCGGAATATATAGCCCGATTGTGTAGGCGCATTATTTCCGGCTGTAGCTACCGGCGGCGCAGCAGCTTTGTTGGATGCGGCCACACTGTCCCAGTCAAACAGCTTCACGCCATAGTCATATTCACTCTGGAAATCTTGTCCTGAATACACTTTCTTGCCACCTTTATAATGCGCTTCGTACTCTGCTTTTTTCCTGTCGTCTTCTGCTTTTTTGATTGAGTCTTCTTCCAGCAGGATATTATTCCTGCGCTTGATGTAGTCCGTTTGTATATAGGTCTGCTTATTGTTCGGCTTGGCTATGTTAATGTCGTATTTGTAGAACTCATTCACGCCCTTCTTATAGACGACGTCGAGCGCCTGGCTTTTATCCGGAGCGAGATTCTGCTCCATGATATTGGAGGAAAAATTGGAGTACTGGAAAGGCTTACCCTGTATCCTGTCCACCGATTCCTGTGTCACGCTTTTCAGTGTGATGATGCTCGTATCCAGCACCTGCCTGTAGTCTATATTTTCCGGCAGGCTCAAAGGATCATCTTCATTGGTTTCGCGGTTGAAGAAGTGATAGGTCTTTTGCTTATGGTCAAACACTTCTTCCAGTCCGGACAGGTATTGATTTCTGATTCCATTCGCCTCGCTCAGGTATGAGAAATAATCATCGTTGAATTGCTGCGGGTAGCTTTCGTTGGCGTTGGGTGTATTGGTAATGCGGTACAGGAGGTGCTCGCTTTCATCCTGATCGAGTGGATAAAAGAACAGGTCCGTTTGCTTGTCAAACACCTGTGAGTCATAGCGCTGTTTGCGGAGCGTATCGTCATTCCTGTTGCTCGCAAATGCTACTCCCCTGATACTGTCTACCATCACCACAGCCGGAGTGAAATCATCGAAATAATCATCCGTGATCTGCCTTACGGTTTGCGAGGCGATGGTATACAAAACAATGTCGGACTGCCCGTTTCTGACAGCTGCCATCGCGACTTGCTTGCTGTCTGCATAGGTGAAAGCAGTGACCTTAGAGAACTTCTCTATGCGGTGGTATTCTTTGCGCCGCTTTCCTTTTTGTTTTTGGATACTGTATTCCCCCAGCCGCACGATCATCTTCTTGTCAAAGATGAAACCGAACTTGTCACTTTTTGGCGCCCACGCTATGAGGGGAGTGGATTGATCTGTCCACTGAGTTTTTGTTCGCCAGCCACCGCGATAGACCACCTTCTTCTTTTTCTTCTCCAGGTCCAGCAGGTGTATTTTATACCTGCCGAGATTATTTGAGGCGTAGGCTATGTATTTGCCATCAGGGCTGAGTCGTGGCTGGTAGTATTTAGTTTCCTCCTTGTGTTTTATTTTGATGAGGTCTTTATTGTCGCGGGGTATCGTGTATTTTATCTCATTGTTATACCGTGCCACATAGTATTTGTACCAGTTTTGGAGTGTCTCATTGAGGTCAGTGCCCAGCGCAAACAGGAACCCATTGTCGACATTCCTGTTGATCCGGGCGAGGTATTGCAGGTTGCCTACAGTACTTTTTCCATAAACCTCCTCTACATAGTGCCATACGGAGTGCCCGACAAAGGCAGCCTCCTCCGGTGTCAGTTTATTCAATCTTTTGTAGCGGCCACTCATGATGCCATCACGCAGGTGGTCTTCCATATCGGAATTCCAGCTTTCGCCGAGATAGGAGATAAGCCCCAGCCTGTACCAGTCCGGCTGATTAAACAACAGCGCATTGGATACGATCTCGCTGATGCCCGTGCCGCTGGTCTGCCTGTCTACATAGGCACGCGCCAGGCCCATACGGATTTGTTTGTCGAGATTGGCATGATCACCGTTGAAGTATACGAACAGCTTGTTATTGGCTATATCCACAGAGGTGCCCTGATTGGCCGGAGGAGCGTAGATGCCGATATTGGTCTGGTTGAGGTCGTTGATGGTATTGTAGACGATGATGTCGAGCTTGCGACGGAGCTTATAGTTGAGCAGGTCTGCTATGGGCTGCACGTTATCTTCGGCAGCCTTGATCACATATTTGGCTATATCCTGCCCGCCGGGATAGAAGTAGGTGATAAAGTGGTCCGACTCATAATACTGCCAGTCAATGTTTTTGTACTGGACGCGGTTCTGGCCAAATTTTACGTCAGCGGCCGATTGCTGGGCGGAAAGGTGAACCGAAAAAAAAACCAGGGAAAGCAAAAGGACAGATCCTATTCTCAGGGCAAATTCAGAGGAACCTGAACGACTGCATGAAGGGGCAGTTTGGGTTTTGGAAAAAGGGTCAGATAAGATCATTGCAATAAAATTAACACAACACATCGAAAAACCGCAATAAATGCCGTAGTTTGATACTCATAATTAGTTAATAATCTTCAAAACCACAAGCAGTGAGCCAAGTTGTTAAATTGACCTTCGGACCTATCATGGAGAACACTTTCATAATATACGATGAAACGATGGAGTGTACGATCATAGATCCGGGTTGTGCCAATGCCCGCGAGCGTGAGCAGCTCATATCCGAGATCAGCCGCATGGAGCTCAAACCTGTGCGCCTGCTCAATACCCACTGCCACGTAGACCACATCCCCGGCAATCCGCTGATCGCCAATACTTATAACATCGGGCTCGAGGTCCATCCGCTGGAGGAGCAGGTGCTGCGCGAGGCGCCGTCATTCGGAGATATGTTTGGGATAGAGATGGACACCATGCCACCGATCATGGGCTTTCTGAATGAAGGTGATGAGGTCAGATTTGGCAATACTACCTTACAGGTCATTTTCACACCCGGCCACTCACCCGGCAGTATTAGTTTCTATAATCCTATAGATAAATATGTCGTATCCGGAGATGTGCTCTTCTATCAGAGTATAGGCCGGTATGATCTGCCGGGCGCGAATGGAGATGTACTATTTCATACACTGACGGAGAAAATGATGAAGTTGCCCGATGATACACGCGTATATAGCGGGCATGGCCGTGATACTACTATCGGTTTCGAGCGCCTGCACAATCCCTTTTTGAAAAAAGAAATGTTCGGGTAATTCGTTTACTTGTTTTTCTTACATTGTATGTACAAATCAATATATGAAACACACATACATTTTATTTGTCTTTCTGCTGGCTGCGCTTTTTGCGCGTTCCCAACCATATCCTGTAGGTACAATGACTGTGATCTACACCGATTCGTCGCGGAGCAACAGGCAGGTCACAGCTGATATATATTTCCCGGCACTCACATCAGGTGGTTCCGTCCTGGCGAATGATTCATTTCCCTTCGTGGTTTTTGGTCACGGCTTCCAGATGCAGACGGTGGACTATACACCTTTTGTCGATTCGCTGATACCCAGGGGTTATATCCTGGCATTTTCAAATACAGAAAACAGCCTGCAGCCGAGCCATCCCGACTTTGCCAAAGACCTCACTTTTATATACAATAAACTGATCAGCGAGCATACGAATGCAGCTTCTCCATTTTACCAGCACGTCATCGCGCGCGGTGCCATAGGCGGCCACTCTATGGGTGGCGGCTGTACGTTGCTTTCGATACAATACAGCGAACCTGCTCTTTGCTATTTTGGTTTTGCAGAAGCAAATACCAATCCTTCTGCGCAAACAGCATCGACACATATGACCAGGCCGTACCTGAGCTTTGCTGGTTCGGAAGATTGCATCGCTCCTTATGGCGTTCACCAGAAGCCCACTTATGATTCCTGCGCTTCTCCGTGCAAGGTGCTCATAGAGATCACCGGTGCTTCTCACTGCCAGTTTGATGCGAGCAATAGTATCTGCAATCTTGGTGAAACTGTCTCTGGTTGCGCCAATCCACCTATGTCGCGCACAGATCAGATCAATATGGTTATGGGATACCTCCAGCCTTATCTGGACCATCATCTCAAAGGGCTTTCATCTGCTTCAGCATCGTTTGACAGTGTGTATATAGCAGACAATGTAAATACCAAAGCAACGAATTGCGCAGGTTTGCCTAATGGTATTGAAAACCTGAGCGCTCAGGGTATTTCCGTCTATCCCAATCCTGCCAATGGCGTATTGTATATCAAGTCAGATCAGGAGGTAAGTGAGGTAAAGCTGATTGATCAGTTAGGACAACAAATTGTGAGCGTAAATGCTCCGGATGGCAAAATAAATGTAACCGCAATATCAGCGGGCATTTACACAATAGAGGTAATAACAAGGAATGGGCAATCGTCTTTTTTCAAAATAGTGAGGGAATAAGAAATTATTTGACCAGTTTCATATAGACCGATCCCAGCGCACTTTTCATTTCCAGTTCTGTAAGTATGCCATGCGCAAAAGTATACACTGCGGAGCTGTTGCCTACTTCGGCAGAGTATTTACCTTCTGATTCCTTTACCATTTCAAAATAAGTTCCAAGCCTCTCCGAGAAAATTTTTTGCATATGGACAGGCTCACGGAAGTACATTGACAGAGAGCAGTATTTGACCGCGCCGGGCATAGCGCTTTTCTCACCGTTCTTATCTATCTGGACTTTGCTTTTGTCCCAGGTGACCTGAGTGAGCACCACGCCATCCTCTTTTATATTCTTAAAGACAGATGATGTCATCACCCCATCTTTATTAAACAAAACATCTGTAGACATTGAGGAGTGCTTATCTACAAACAGCATTTTGACGGCTGTGTTACTGCGCAGGCGATAATATTTTCCACCTGCAGAATCTTGCACCTCGACGGTCGTTTCACCTATTTTCTTTCCAAATAGAAGGACCTCATATTTCAGCTTTTCTGCATGCACTGCCGGGCACCATAGTAGCGCAACTACAATAATCGACAAAATATGATGCGTTCTCGTCATGAAACGTGCACTTTTACATTTTTAGCCAGGTCGATAGCCTTCTGTTTCACTTTATCTACATCACCACCTATCTTGTCATATGTGAGTACGACACCCATGCGCCTGTATTTTCGCGTTGTGGGCTTACTAAAGATACGGATATCTGATTGAACATTTTCCAAAACTTTGTCAATGCCGCTGTACGTAGGGGCAATCCCCTCAACATCAGCCAGTATCACTGCACTCGCACCGACCCTCTCCAATGTGATCTCCGCTATCGGCAGGCCTAGTACAGCACGGGCATGTAGTTCGAACTCGGATAAGTTCTGCGTACCTGCCAGTGTCACCATACCTGTGTCATGCGGACGCGGCGACAGTTCTGAGAAGTACACGCCGTCTTTAGCTATGAAAAACTCAACACCCCAGATGCCCTCACCAGTCAGGGCTTTGGTCACCTTGCCTGCCATATTCCGTGCCTCTTCGAGCCGCTCATCGCTGATGGCGCATGGTTGCCAGCTCTCCTGATAGTCGCCGCGTTCCTGCCTGTGTCCGATAGGCGGGCAGAATAGGGTCGAACCATTTTTCTGCGTCACCGTGAGCAGCGTGATCTCAAAATCGAAATCAACGAAGGCTTCCACTATCACTTCGGCGATGTCTCCACGTTTGGCAGACTGTGAATAATCCCAGGCTTTCTGTATTTCATCCTTCGATTTGATCGTTGATTGCCCCTTGCCGGAAGACGACATGAGTGGCTTGACTACGCAGGGTATGCCTACTTCGGCCACTGCACTTTGCAGTTCTTCGAATGAGGTCGCATATCTGTAATTAGCTGTTCTTAATCCAAGATACTTTGCAGCCAGATCGCGTATAGCTTTACGGTTCATGGTGAAGTTTGCGGCCTTTGCCGAGGGCACTACCTGTATGCCTTGCTTCTCATAGTCGTAGAAGCGCTCTGTGCGTATCGCCTCTATCTCGGGTACGATGATATCTGGTTTGTGTTTGGCTACTACCCTATCTAGCTCTGCGCCATCGAGCATATTGATCACCTCTCGCTCATCGGCTACCTGCTGTGCGGGTGCATCATTGTATGAGTCCACAGCTATCACATACTCGCCGAGCCTCTTCACAGCGATCACAAATTCTTTCCCGAGTTCTCCCGAGCCGAGGAGCATGATCTTTTTCATCAAAATCGTTTATGATTTAAATATAGAAAAAGGTGGAAGAAGATCGTGTCAAATCTTAAGGCGCAGACTTCAAAATCCGCCATTCCTTAGGAAAATAATTGTTGATCCTGTTTGGCAACGCTTTAGCGAAGCCAAGGTTGGCTCCTTTGTGACTCACTGTCACCCAACCCTTATTCTCCGTTGGTACTGATATAGTTTCCGCTTTGAGATAGGAGATAGCTGTCTTGTGATCTACGTCTATAGTAGGGAAGCCAGCCTTCATACCTATATACAGTGACAGTTCATGCGCAGGGATAAAGTCCTTGCCCTTGAACTCACCGGCAGTGATACCGGCATTCCGGATATAAAGAAATAACGAGAGTTTTTTATAGTCCTGCATAAAGACTGTGGGCAGGATGTTATAATACTCTTGATGTTTCAATGCCGTGAATCTATTCGCATCTGAGATATATCGATCTATATGGGGAAGTAGTTCGGTTGTTGCTTTATCTGTTACTTTGGCGGGAGAAGAAAATTTAGATATTCTTCTCACTGCGTCAGGCTTTCTCAGTAGACTGATGAAAAACCCTTCGCCTTTTGTTTTATGAGGATAGAAGGCATAGGCTTTTGCTCCTTCGATGCTAACAGTTGTTAGTTCCGGAGCGAATGAACCCGCATCTGCAATAGGGATAGACTCAAATCCATGTTCATTTATCAGGTAGTTGACATTATCCAGATTCTCTGCATCTTCAAAGGTGCAGGTGCTGTATATCAGGTAGCCATTGGGATGCAGGCACTGAATGATATTTGAGAGGATATCTTTTTGCCGTCCGGCGCACATATTTACATTGTCCTCGCTCCATTCATTGATCGCATTTTTATCCTTGCGGAATAGCCCCTCTCCGCTACATGGTGCATCTATCACGATCAGGTCAAATGTTTCACCCATTTTGGCGAAGTCCTCTGCTTTATTCTGGGTGACCACAGAATTGGCATATCCCCAACGAGCGAGGTTTTGACGCAGGATATGATTCCTGTTCGCTATGATCTCATTGCTGACAAGCAGGCTTTCGTTATTTATCAGGGACAGGAGGTGGGTGCTTTTACCACCCGGTGCAGCGCAGAGATCGAGTACTTTGATGGGTTTGTCGCCAAGGCCTGTCGCTTTGAAGGCTTGCTCTAAAAACATACTGGACCCCTCCTGCACATAATAGGTGCCGGCATGGAATAGCGGATCAAAAGTAAACGAAGGCCGTTCCTTGAGATAACAGCCTGCGTCCGCCCATGCTATTTTATCACCAAGGGGCAATGTCGAGTCGGACAATTTAAACTTCGCCGCATTAGTGCGGATAGATGTCACAGGCGCATTGTCAAGCGAAGCGATGAAGGCATTATATTCCTCGCCAAATTTGGTTTTCATCCTGTCAGTAAATGCCTGCGGGTACTTATTCATCTGTAGCTGCGATCGCCTGATCCTTTTTACCAAAGATAATATTCAATAATACCCCGCCTACCACAAACGATATACCTGTGATGATAGTAATAGTATAAGACTCACTGAAAAACATGACCCCGAAAATGAGCGCGTACAAGATACCCAGATAGTTGAGGCTGGAAGTAATAGCTACACGCTCCGTTTGCAGTGCTTTTGTGAGATTGGTTTGGCCCAGCTGGGTCAGTATGCCCGTGAGAAGGAGATAGACCCAATCCATGCCCTGCGGCATTTTCCAGTCAAAAAAGCAACCGACAAAACCGACCAGGGTACCGACCAGCTGAAAGTGCAACACTACGACTATCGGATGTTCTTTTTCCTTTAGCGAACGAACCAGATTGTATGCGATAGCCGATGAGAAGGCGGAAAATAAACCCAGGAGGAGAAACCAGATATTGATTCTTGCATCAAAACCCTTGACCATGATCACTCCCAGGAAAGACATGGCAAAAAATAAATATTGGATAGGTTTTACATTTTCCTTAAGAATAAGAATGGCGATCAGTGTCGTAAAAATGGGTGATGTATATTGTATGGTCACTGCAGGAGCGAGTGGCATGTGCTGAAGCGTGACAAAGAACGTATACACCGCCGTAGTACCTGCTACCCCTCTTGCTATGAGCATCCAGCGGTTGCTGCCTTTCCAATCCAGCTTGTCATAAAAAATGATCGCAAAACAACAGACCATGGACACGAAGCAGCGGAAAAACACCACCTCCATAGGAGGGATATGGCTTATCTTCTTGATACACACATTCATCAGCGCAAAGAAGAATGTCGCTGCGAGCATGTGAAGTATACCCTTGTTGATTTTCATTTTACAGAGGGCAAATAAAGTGCATTTTGATGGATAAAAGTTTTAACTTTAATATACACTAAACAACTAAAGCATTATGAAAAGTATTTACACCCTTGTCTTTCTTGTGGTGGTCTCGGCACAGATGGTCTCGGCTCAGACTATCGGTACGTCAGGCTATACATATGACCCAGACTCACTGGCAGTACATGTCGGCGATCAGGTTACATTCAATTCAACTTTCTCCACGCATCCGCTGCGCGAGGTGAGCGCTGCTGACTGGGCGACCAGTACTACTACGCAGCTGGCAGGAGGTTTCTCCGCTAGTTCTGGTACTACCCTTACTGTGACCATGACAGCAGCTGGCACGCGATACTATCTTTGTGCTAATCATGCTGGCCTCGGCATGAAGGGCCGCATCTTTGTCACTACGCCTAATGGGATCCAGAATATCGCTTCAGTAGCTTCTGCTACTTTCCCCAATCCGGCATCTAATCAGCTGCATATCATAGTAGGAAAAGAAGGTGATATGCATAGTACGCTGACAGATATGATCGGCAATGCGGTTTTGACCAGGGACGACCATGTCTCTGCTCAGGGCGTACTGACGCTGGATATTTCTAATGTAGCTGATGGGGCATATATCCTGTCTACTATATCAGCAGACGGTATCTCGCATACCAGCAGGGTGCAGATCGTTCACTAAATACGTGGAAAACCACATCGGTTGGTTTGATTAATTTTTGTCAGTTTTACGGCTGTGAAACTTTCAGATATAATCGGCCATCAGGATATCAAAGACAGGCTATCCGAACTGCTTACCGCAGGTAAACTGCCTCATGCCATGATGGTATTGGGCCCCGAGGGATCGGGCGGGCTGCCTATGGCGCTTGCTATCGCCCAGAACCTCGTCTGTGAGCGCCGTTCCGGCAAAAAAGAGGAAACGGACCTTTTTGCTGCCCCATCTATGTTTGGCGATCCGGCACCTGTGGCTCAGGATACAGCACCGCTCTCCGATGCCTGTGGCGAATGCCCTGCCTGCCAGAAAGCGGCTAAATTCATACATCCCGATATACATTATACTTTCCCGGTAGTAAGCGGCAAGAAGACAGGTCCGCCGGTCAGCGCGGATTACATAGTGGAATGGCGTAAAGCCCTGACGGAGAATCCCTATATGAATGTCAACGACTGGCTGGGCCAGATCACTACGGAAAATAAGCAAGGGAATATCACGGTCAACGAATGCCATGAGATCATCAAAGGCATGTCGCTCAAAACCTTTGAATCCAAATACAAGATACAGATCATCTGGATGGCCGAATACCTGCGCGAAGCGGGAAACACGCTGCTAAAGATCATCGAAGAACCGCCTGCAGATACGATCTTCATACTGGTAGTAGAGAATATAGAACTCATCCTGACCACAGTCATCTCCCGTACGCAACTCATCAAACTGCCCGCCATAGAGGATGCTGATCTCGCAGCTCACCTGCGTACTCAATTTGAGATAGATGAGAAAACAGCCCTGCGCATCGCCCGCATATCAGATGGCAACCTGAATGCCGCGCTTGAATATGCCAACGGGGCAGAGCATCAAAATGATGCTCAACTGCGCGAATGGCTTTCCATTTGCCTCCGTATCAAAGGATCGCAGGCCTCTGAACCGTCATTGAAGCTGATGGCTTTTGTAGACGAAATATCCAAGATAGGCCGCGAGAACCAGAAGATATTCCTCAAGTATTTCCTGTGGTTCCTGCGCGAGAGCAATCTGTTGGCGCTGGGGCTACCATCTGAGAAGCTCGAAGACTCCGAGTTGGACTTTGCCAGGAAGCTGGCTACCATACTTGATCCGGAGGTCACAGGTCAGCTCAATGAACTGGTCAATAAGGTACACTACTACGTAGAACGTAACGCTAATCCCAAAATACTTTTCCTCTCCACTTCATTCAAGATAGCGTCGATACTCAAAAAGGAAGAGGTCGCTTATAATAAGTATGATTAAAGCCTTAACTTGTCTGTCTATAATTACAGGATTTGCATTTTAGGGATTCCATAAATTTTTTCTCCAAGCTGAATGCCGGCAAGGCGGCCAATACCCTCTCCGTGCTATCGTCGTTCTATCTATCCAAATGGAGTGGCAAGCCCATACAATGGGGGGTCCCTTTCAATGTCTCCATCGAGCCGACCACTACCTGCAACCTGGGATGCCCGGAGTGCCCCAGTGGATTAAAGAATTTCACGCGGCCTACGGGGAATATGGAGTATGACTTTTACAGGAAGACGCTCGATGAGATCGGGGATAAACTCATTTACCTGTATTTCTATTTTCAGGGAGAGCCCTATCTGCATCCCAAATTTTTAGAATTGGTTAAATATGCTTCGCAAAAGAAGATATATACAGTGACCTCCACCAATGCTCATTTCCTCACAGAGCGCAAAGCGCAGGAAACAGTAGAGTCGGGCCTGGACAGGATACTCATCTCCATAGACGGTACTACCCAGGAGACATATGAGCAGTATCGCGTGGGTGGATCCCTGGAGAAAGTTATCGAGGGCACAAAAAACCTCGTCAAGGCCAAGCGTGCGATGGGCTCTAAGACCCCCCATATTATATTCCAGTTTCTGGTGGTGAAGCCCAATGAACATCAGATCGAGGATATCAAAAAACTGGCAGCCGAGATAGGCGTGGATGAGGTCAAACTCAAAACAGCGCAGGTATATGAATATAAAAACGGCAATGACCTGATCCCGACCATCGATAAATATTCGCGCTACGCCAAAGCATCAGATGGCACCTACGCGATCAAAAACGAACTGCTCAATCACTGCTGGAAACTCTGGCACTCCTGCGTCATCACCTGGGATGGGCGCATAGTGCCATGCTGTTTTGACAAAGATGCCCAGCATCAGCTCGGCGATCTCAATACAAAAAAATTCAGGGATATCTGGCAGAGTGACCTCTATCGCTCTTTCCGGAGCCGTGTGCTGCGAAGCAGGGCTGAGATCGATATCTGCACCAACTGCAGCGAGGGTACCAAGGTCTGGGCCTGATCAGTTGGCACTATTGGCTACTACGCAGAAGTGCAATATACTCCCGCTGAACACAAAGGCATGCCAGATAGCATGATTATACCGCAGCCTTTTGAAAATATAGAAAGGCACCCCTGCAGCATACGATATCCCACCTGCCAGTAGCATAATAAAAGTGGCCGTGCTCATCGAAGCCGTGAGAGGCTTGATGATAAAGAGCACCATAAAGCCCAATACTACATAGACCATCGTAGACGCCAGTCGAAACCTGCCGGTATAAAGGGCTTTGAAAACGCATCCCACTCCCACGATGATCCATAGGACTATGAGAAACGGAATAGCGAAATCATGCGGCATATAGTGATACACCACCGGCGTATAGCTACCACCGATCAGCAGGAAAATACTCACATGGTCAAAGATGCGCATGATGCGCTTCGTCTCTGTGTGATGTATGCTGTGATAGAGTGTCGATGACAGATAAGTAATAATAAGCGTGAAACCGAATATAGCCGCGCAACACGCGTACTGGATACTACTGTGCTGTAGCGCGTATGATACCAGTATCGGCACAGATACGATAAAGAAGACAGCACCGATACCGTGTGAAACGGCATTCGCCAGTTCATCGCGGAGATGTGCCAGCCTGCCGGGCATATGCTCGATATCTATGCGATCACGCAGCTGGCGGACCTCTTCATTGAGCTTTTCTATTTCTTTGAGCGCATCTGTTTCCATTACGACTTGATTTCTATAGCGAATATAGCTATAAACGGTTTCCGGAATGGCCTGTCATTTTTTCTCATTGCCCAGGGTCAATACAACGCTGATAGTAAGATGGTCGCTGGGGTAATATGTACCGTTATTATCAGTGTGGACCGTATAGCTGTTTTTGCTATACTGAGGACTGGAAAATATATAATCGATCCTGCTGCATTTCTTATTGCTCACCTCAAATCCGCAATCTGTATAGGGCAAAGCACCGTCCATATAAGAGTCATTCAATTGTACCCTGAAATCTTTTTTGTCTGTCATGGTCGCATAGCCCGGATCACTTGGGACCAGATTGAAATCACCAATGGCTATGACAGGATGATCTCCTGCCAGTGAGTCGATGGTGCGCCGGATCAGCGCCGCACTATTCCTCCGCGCTTGTACTCCTTTATGATCGAAGTGTGTATTGAATACGAAGAATACATTTCCGGTTGATTTGTCTTTCAGCTCTACCCAGCTACAAATGCGCGTTATAGCAGCATCCCAGCTTTTGCTGCCGGGAACCTGTGGCGTTTCGCTCAACCAGAAATTGCTACCAGTTACCAATTCATATTTATCTTTTTTAAAAAACAAGGCACTGTGTTCACCTTTATGTTTACCATCATTCCTGCCTACACCGAAACTTTCATAATCGTTCAGGGATTTTTTGAGGTATTTCAATTGATCTATGAGCACCTCCTGCGTACCCAGTATATCCGGGTCTACCTTGCGCACCAGGCCCACGAGGCTTTCTCTTCTCAGGTTCCATCTGTTCACTCCATCCATCGCATTGGAGTTCCGGATATTATAGGTCATTACTTTGGTTTGCGCCAGCAGTGGCACCTGTGATATGAGGAGAAGAGCGAATAAAATATTTCTCATGTTTGTGATTTGCGGATACTCAAATATAGGATAAGGTATCTAATGCAAAACCCGGCGAGTATTAAATAATTGCATCAGCTGCTTTGGGGAAGCGTATATAAAATGTGCAACCTTCACCTGCCTCAGAAATACAGCCAACTGTAGCGCCCAGTGAATCTGCTATTTTTTTGACTATAGCCAGGCCGAGGCCGGAAGAGTGATAGCCGGCGCGGGGTACCGATGAGACTGTACTAAACTGTACAAAAAGCCTGTCTTGCTCAGCTTTGTCTATGCCCGGGCCTTCGTCTCTTACGCTCATCTCTATATATGTGGCCGATTCGATGAGTTGTATGTATACGTTTTTGCCTTCCTGGCAATACTTCATGGCATTGGATACATAGTTATCTAGCACCTGTTCCAGACGCGATTTGTCCGATTCGAGTTCGATAGCCTTGTCAGGCATTACTGCATGTAGTTTTATATGTTTATTGAGGGCCAAAAGGCTGACCTGGTCTATATATTTTGTGATGAGGTCATTGACAGAAATTCTTTTCCTCTTCACGACCATCTTGCCCGATTCTATAATATTAATATCCAGCAAATTTCTGATCAGCTCCAGCATACGGTCTCCGGATGAAATGATATGGCCCAGGTATTCCGTTTTCTCCTCTTCCGTCAGGTCTGGCTCGGAGAGGTATTTTGCAAATTCTGTCACGATGAGGACAGGACTCTTCAGGTCATGCGACACTATTCTCAGAAAGTTATCCTTTTCATTATTGAGGTTCTCTAGTTGCCTGTTTTGCTTTTTAAGTTCATTTTGTGCCTGGCGCTTTTGGTTTTCGGAGATATAGAAGATCGTTGTCACTATGCAGACCAGGCCGGACAGTGAAAGGACATTAAAGAGGGGATCTTTGGAGGTGTCAAACCGCACAGGGAAACGGATTCCCTGAAAAGTAAACCAGGAAAATGCAAAAATGATCGCCAGGGAAATGATCAGCCACTTGACGGCCTTCCTGGGTCCCTGCATAAGCAGCGCAAATATGGGTACGACCAATGGCCAGGGGGCTGTGTTTGCGTTCCTGATCCCACCCTCCCAATATATCAGGAGGACCACTACCACTACGATATCAGCGACAAATATATTTTCCAAAAAAGATAAAGGGACACCTTTTTTGAGCAAAGCAGGTAATGCGAGGAAAAGCAGGACAGACACGACCATGGCATCTGCGAAGTAGGTACCCTTGATATATAAACTCATGAAGTAATATCCAAACGCAAATAGCGCTGTGATAAAACAGGAGGTCACAAAAAACCTGCTACGCCTGGAGGCTTCTACATTGGTCAGGACTTCCGATGGTATGAAGGCGGAAATAAGGATGTTTACCTTTTTCAAAGAAGATATTTATTGCTAATACGAATAATATGGGGTGTCCGTCTCACAATAGTCACCTGTAATTTACAAAATAAAGCCATAGATAACATCTTATGATGATTTTGAGATGTTTGTTTAAATTCATCGCCTATTTTGAAACTATATGCTAGTTAAGACATTCGGTAGTGCGGTTTATGGAGTGGATGCTGTAGGTATCACAGCAGAGATCAGTGTGGAGATAGGCAAGGACTATTTTCTGGTAGGGCTGCCGGATAGTGCGATGAAGGAAAGCCAGTTTCGTATCGAGACCGCCATCAAACACCTCAACTACCACTGGCCCCGGCGCAAAATAGTAGTGAATATGTCACCGGCTGATATCCGCAAGGAAGGTTCGGCATATGACCTGACGCTGGCTGTGGGTATACTCGCCGCATCGGAGCAGATCAGGAACCCTGAAGCGCTGAGCCAGTATATAATCATGGGGGAGGTATCCCTCGATGGCAATCTGCAGCCGATCAAAGGTGCCTTGCCGATAGCGGTACAGGCGCGCAAGGAAAAGTTTAAAGGGATCATCCTGCCCAAGCAAAATGCCCGCGAGGCAGCTATCGTCAATAATCTGGAAGTATACGGTGCAGAAACCCTGACAGAGGTGGTAGACTTCCTCAATGGAGACCTGAAAATAGAGCCGACTGTGGTGGATACCCGCGCCGAGTTTATGGATAATGTACTCCATTCGGAGTTTGACTTTGCGGATGTCAAAGGACAGGAGAATATCAAGCGTGCGATGGAGATCGCAGCAGCCGGCGGGCACAATGTGATACTCATAGGACCTCCCGGTGCCGGCAAAACAATGCTCGCCAAAAGGCTACCGACCATCCTGCCACCGCTCACGCTCGCTGAGTCGCTGGAAACGACCAAGATACACTCCGTCTCGGGTAAGCTTCCTAAAAATGCCATGCTGATCTATCAGCGTCCGTTCCGTTCGCCTCACCATACGATTAGCGATGTTGCGCTGGTAGGAGGTGGGACTAATCCGCAGCCGGGTGAGATTTCTTTGTCGCATAATGGTGTTTTGTTTCTGGATGAATTGCCTGAGTTTAAAAGGACAGTGCTGGAAGTGATGCGCCAACCAATGGAAGAGCGCAAGGTGACCATCTCGCGTGCTAAGATGTCGGTGACCTACCCTGCCAGCTTTATGCTGATCGCGAGCATGAATCCCTGCCCTTGTGGATATTATAATCATCCGGAGAAGGAATGCGTCTGCGCGCCCGGAGTAGTGCAGAAATACCTCAATAAGATATCGGGTCCGCTGCTGGACAGGATAGACCTTCATGTAGAGGTGACCCCTGTGGCATTCAAAGAGCTCAGTAGCTCAAAACGAGCGGAAGCCAGCGAACAGATACGTGAGCGTGTAATCAAAGCGCGTGAGATACAGGCGGAGCGATTTAAAGATCAGGAAGGAATGTATGCTAATGCACAGATGGAAGCGCGCCAGGTAGAAGAGGTGTGTGCGATCAGTGATGCCGCGCGAAACCTGCTGGACCGGGCCATGCAGAAACTGCAACTATCAGCGCGGGCATATAACAGGATACTCAAAGTAGCGCGTACTATAGCAGACCTCTCGGCCAGTGAGGATATCAAGACCGAACACATAGCAGAGGCTATCCAATATCGCAGTCTTGATAGGGAGAATTGGGCGGGATAGAAAAGAATTATAATTATGCTTATAGCTTTTACCGCCGCATAAATAGTAGTTATTGAAAATGAATCCACTTGGGCTGAACTGATAAGCAGCCTACACATCGTATAAATAGTCTCTTCTAAATGTGTATTGGATCGGGTAGAACTTGGAGTCTATATCCAAATCAGGCTATTATGCGCGTCATAAGTGCTGAAAGCTACAAAATTATGATTAAGCACTTATTGAAATACTCACTTACACAGATAGGATACTCACTTAAACCGGAAACCTACGCACTTATGGGATTTAACGTATTTGTAGTTTAGGCGTATTTACTTTTGAGATCGAAATAGCTAAACACTCATTAAATTCAAAATAAGCTGATCGAAAAAATATAAACTATGAAAAAGATCCATTTATTACTAGTGTTGTTTGTGTCAACCTGCAGCGTTTTTGCTACTAATTTGACTGTAGCGGTCACTACACCTACCATTGCACCCACACCATGTAATAGTGGGACATTTACAATAACTGTGACTAACAACACCACCGGTCAAATTAACGACCCAGTTCTTAAACTGACTATACTTTCGTCTGGATCTAATCCATCGGAGTCTATGGGGAGTACTCCTGATATTTCTCCTACAAACCCGTCACCAGGTGTATATGCTTTTGATCTTGGTGTTCTAAACGCGGGCTCTTCAGTTACTTTTCATTATACTTTAAATTACCTATGCGGAGCCATGCCTTCAAGTCCGGTCATGTCCGGTACGACTATAGTACCCGCCACCATGACGGACATCATAGGAATGTATCAACCGGGAGGTACTACGCCATACAGCTCAGGATTAGTCTCCTTGAGCGTATCCGGAGGTCCGGGAGCATCTGCGACCTCAGGTTCTAATCCTAATATGGGCGTCAAATATAACTGTGATTACCCTTTTCTCAATACATTATCGACCACAGGATCTTCGATCAATACTGCACAAAGTATTAACGCTAATATGGGAGATAATTTTGTCAGGCGAATAGTATATAATAATACAGGAACGGTATCTTTTAACGGCAATGTAAGTTTCACTGATGCGATTTGTTCTGCTATAACAATGAGCTCCGTAAATATATATGTAGCCCCTGCTAATTGGGCTCCAGCAATCGGCACTAATGGCCAGATAAGCTCTACTACTTATACTTCTAAAGTAACCCTTACCCCGGTAGCAGGAGTAGTAACCACTACCACCCCACTTACTGTAACTCAGGGTTCGATCATTGTGGTAGAAGAAGTGGGAAGTGTGACAGGTTGTATCCCTACATCCTGTGCATCTACTTTTCAGCTCAACTATGGTTGTGCCGGGGTGTCACTATGCAGATCTGCCTCTGTTGCTTATTACTATATTGGCAAAGGATTAAAGGCACCTACACTGGTATTTTCGAGATTAGCGCCCGCACCGAACTATACTACAACTACACAACATGCCTTTTGGGATGCTAGTTGTATGGATGGCACCACTGCCACGGACTGGTATTATGTAGTGAAAAATACTGGGATGGGCATAGCCCAAAACGTAACTATAACCCTTGACAAGGGTAGGTTTGGCTCATACACATTCATTGATGCATCTACTCTAGATATGAATGCTTCTGGACAATTTGGATTCATTGCTCCTAACACTCATGCAGGCACCGCAACAGTAAACGCTTTACAAACCGGTGATTTTAATGGACATGTTCCTGCCTGTTACTCTCCCGGCACGCAGGTGAAAAATGCAAGCGTAACTCTTAGTACCATGGCAGCAGGTGAAATGATCCTGTTGCATTTTAAGACCTACCGGTGTTGCCCTACTGCGGCAGACAATTTTTTATATAATAGTGCAATGTACCTCAATCAATGGAAAATTTTTGTGACGGGACAGGATGAATGTTCAAATAACGTAACCGGGACACAGTCTGATCTTTTGATCACCTCTGGTGGTTATAATTATCAGGCATATATTTCTACCCTCTCGATCGGAACTAATCCCAATGGTATAAGCACAAATGGAGATGACTTTGCTGCTGATCTGTCGTTATTGCAGTCTTATTTTGCACCCTTCACGCAGTTACAGGGCTCTGCAGCTTGCAATACACCGTATAATTTTCAAATACAAAATATTGCTTTCCCATTCGGCAATGCTGTTTTTGCAGGAGGTGATGACCAGCTTTATGCTCCATCCAGTGCGACAGGCCAACCGTATGGAAGCGCCCCTCGAGGGCAGTTTCAGGTGCAGTTCCAGTTAGAAAGGGGACTTTCAATGACAAACCTGACGGCACCTGCTACCGTCAATATCACTAAAGGAACGACTCTTTGGATACCACGGTCTATGACGCTGACCACGACCGGTACCTCTACTACTCCATCTCTATGGACGGCGACTTTTGATATAAGCGACCTGTCCGGCACTACTTATTGCAAAAACAGCACTACATTGGCCGGGCAGGCAAACAGTGCTGCTATAGCCACTGGTACAGCTTTTGCTTCATTTATGACAGGTTCTGTCTTTAACTTTCAAATGGCCCCCTGTTGCCCGGCAAATCCCTCTTCGACTTATACTGTCTCCACTCTGTTCAGGCCTCAGTCAAGCTCGGGTTGTAGCTGTTGGATACCACTCGCTCAGCAGTCAGGAACTATTTTTGTGCATTGTCCTGGTTGTGTCACCCCCGGCATGATCGTACATGCGCCGACCACTAAGCGTACAAATTTAGGGTATACGGATTCAAATAATGACGGTATAGCAGACGGTACTACCCCGACTACTATCAATCCAGGTACATATACGCCCATCAGCAGCGTCAAAACCAATTTTGTGATAGTCGGTGACCAGATCAATGATGTAGTGACGGCAGATTTTTTTGATGGTGCAGATTGTTCTCAATTAAATACTTCCGGCTCTCCATATACTTACTCGGGCTGCTGCAGTCCCGCCGGCTTTAGTCTCGCTACTTGGCAGAATATGACAGGAGCGAACATGCGCTATGTATACTTTGAAAAGGCATTCCTGCCTATCACAGAGGATGTAGAAATACAATCAACAGCTACTTTGACCTATACACCTGTCGGTGGAGTAGCAAGTACTATTACTCTCCATGTGGGAACAGATTATAACCAGAATACAACCAACAATACTGTTCTTTTCACCTTTGACATCAATAATCTGGTAGGCAGGGGTTCTCCGTCGGTTCCGTCCTCAATTTCATTCCATACAGGAGATGTCTTTAGTATAAATGCAAATTATACGATATGCAATAATCCCAGCCAAATGGTACAGGTCAATATGAATGATTATATGTTTGCTACTCCTGACGTGATGCCGGCATTGTACGGTACTAGTACCTATGCTGGTTCATTTGTGGATGCACCTACTATTGTGTCGCCTCCATCACCGGGATCACCCCCCTGCAATCCTGTTTCAGTATGTGCTCCCTATACCAGTTCAGGTACTTACGTGAAGTTCATGTGCGAACCCAATGGTAATTGTATTTATCACTTCCCAGTAATCGAAAACAACAGTGTAACATGGTCTGACAAAGTAGGCACCACCCAGTGCTTGAAAAGTGTGACCTCCAGGTACAGGAGCTATATCTATGGACCCTACCCCAATCTATTCCCTTTTGAATTCAGGGTGCCGCCACCTGTAAATCTCACAACGGGCATACCACTATATGGTAGCGGCAACTATCATTTTGATATTACCCTGCCCACATGCTATAATATAGTAACCGGTACAGTCTCTACGCAGTCTTTGGTAAGGACCGCTGGAACGGGCGTCCAGGTAAGTTCGACTACAATACCTTGCAATAGCTGTCCGGCGATTACGCAAACTGGCTCTGTGCCCAATATTGACTTTTCGTTTCCCACCTTCAGCTACAATGCTTATCTATCCGGTGTATCGCCGACGGGTATTATCGCGGGCGATGAACAGTTTGAGCAAGATATTACTATGCAACTGGCACCGGATTGTTCTTCCTCTTGTACTCAGACGGCAAGCATGGATGATAATGCTATGACTGTGACAGCTCCCTCTCTGGATGGGTATGGGTGCTCATCGGCCTCTGCTATCAATCTTACATTGGGTGATCCCAACTATGCATCACCTCATCAGGCTACCCTGAACCTTCCTGGTATTACTTTCGGTTTTGCTAATCTGAACTATACGGTGACGACCACTACTTTTACTGCCAATATCGCAGCCTATGTTTATTCGGGGGGTGTACAGATTTCAAGCAATGGACCGAACCTCTTTTATATTTATATTCCTATTAGTTCGGTTTCTGGCTTCCTTACAGGAGCGCCGACTATTACATTTAATAGTAATACGTACACGGCCACGACTGTCGGATCATATTATCTCTATTCTATTCCTAACTTTGTGACCGGCACCCTTTATCTTAATGGTACACTCAGCGGGTGTCCGTCTACTTTCCCTACTACCTATACCATTCCCATGAGCTGGGGCGCCAATTGCAGCGGAGTTGCACCGACCAGCTTACCCCCTTCGAGTGGCGGTTGTTTCCCAAGTGGTACATCCAGCCTCAATCTCACACTCAATAATGTAGGCGCTTCATTAAATACGGCGACATCTGTTTACTCAAACAGTACCTGTACGCCTACCATTACCACTACCGTGCCATTGGCTATCACTAGCGGGGGAGCTTATGTCAATTCTATAATATTTAGTGTGCCCCCAGGCGCTACCTACGCGTCTCCATATACGCTGACGCTCAATGGCTCGCCTGTCGCAGGTACAAGCCTTTCGGGCCCTTTGGCACAACCTACCGGGTCTAATCGCTCAGGCTTCACTTCAGGTTATAATGATTATACTATTACTATTTCGCCTGCTATATTTGTTCCTGCGGGTCAGACCATCACACTCACATTCAAGGTGACACCAAGCTGTCAAAGTACAGATTATCCTTATGCATCTTTTAGTGGTACCAAGTACTGCGGCGCAACCTTGACAGCAAGCACAGGTTTTACGGGTACGATCGCTGTGACCAATTGCGGCTCTCTAGGCCTCACCACAAGTGGTGCAAGTGTATGCAGCGGTGGTAGTGTAGTGCTTACGGCATCAGGCGGCAGTGCCTATACCTGGTCGGCCAATAGCACTACTGCTGGAATACCCGGAGGTAGTGGAGGCACTAATCCGATCACCGTGACACCTACTACGAGTACTTCATCTGTTACAGTTACCTATACTGTTACAGATGGTACTTGTTCAAACCGAACGGGTACGATTTCCGTGGCTGTTAATGTACTTCCAGCGGCTTATACTGTGTCGGGTGGAGGAAGCTACTGTGTGGGTGGTGCAGGTGTCGACGTCTCGCTGAGTAATTCGGATGTCGGAATAAATTATAAGTTGTATAAAGGAACTACTATGGTCAGTACACTGTCAGGCACAGGTTCGCTACTTCATTTTGGGAGCCAGAGCACAGCGGGCACTTATACAGTAGTGGCTATAAATGCCACTACGCTTTGTTCCAATAATATGACAGGTTCAGTGACTGTGACGATCAATCAGCTGCCAACAACTACAGCCACAGGCACTACCATATGTCTAGGTTTACCCGGTGACATATCGGCGACCGGAGGTGTTACTTACAGTTGGTCTCCGGCCACCGGCTTAGCTGCTACATCAGGCAGCCCTGTCAGCGCAAACCCTGCGGCGACCACTACCTATACCGTGACGGCTGCTGATGCCAATGGCTGCTCTGCTACCACTACCTGCACAGTAGTAGTGGATTCTAATTGCTGTCATGAGCCTCCTTCACTATCTTCTACTTATGTCAATGGCAATTTGTTTGACATCCTGCGTGCAGCATCTGGTCGCATCTCTATCAACTCTATAGATAATGACCTGAGTGGGAATATATACATCGCTGGAACGTTGCAGGATATTCTCATTTTTACTGATCATGAAGAAACAGGAGGGACACTTATATCCACCACAGCCACTCAGCAAAATTACTTTTTGGCTAAATACTCATATGATGGCACTTTTCAATGGGAAAAGGCCATTGAAGATAATACACTTCATGCATATAGCGATTATAACATAAGCTATGTACGAGCTGATAAGAATTATGATTACGTAATGTGGGTAGCCGGTACACATCCCTTCAGCAGCGGTTCCAGTGGCAATCAGCATATTTCACTGTACGATGGCACAGGAAGGCTGGTAAGATACTCCTTGGAGGACTTTAGCGTGGGCGATCCTGTCGATCTGGCTATAGATGCCGGAGATCTGTATGTCGCAGAGGAAATATACAGCGGTACACAGCAGGAACTGGTACTCTCAAAGTATCAGACCTCCTTGTTTCAATGCTGGGATGCCAATGGTGGTAATAATACTCCATGCTATCCATTGTATATAGGTAGCGCAACCACAAACGTTCAATCGCCTAACACGACCCCATACCAATGGTTTGCTGCGCGAATAAAGCCAGTCTGCAATGGCACGACTTCATACTTGTGTGCGGCTACTCCAGACTATGTGGGCCTATTTGATGTTACTACGGGCAACATCGCTGCCAGCTACACGGGGGGCAGCACCGCATGGGGCAGCTACTGCAAAATGGATGTCGATCCGACCGGGACCTATATCGTCTTATCAAACGGCAGCACTGTAAGATTATTTTCTTTCAATGGCACAAATACGATCTTACTTGTATCCACGATCAGCAGCGTCACTGATCCAAGAGATGTGATCTGTACTTCGACAGGTTTTATCGTGTCGGATTACTATGGCTTCCACACCTTCGACTACACAGGTGCTGCTGCGACTTCTCCTTTTGAATCATATGTACCTACAGGTACACCAACCAATAGTGGTTTTTATGACCGGACGATGTGTCACTATGGAACTACCGAACTATTGGTAGCGGGACCGACTTCTAACAATGATATTTATCATAATACTACTACTTATACTGCTTCCAGTTCTTCTTATGAACGGTCATTTATCAAAAAGTATGATATCAACTCTGGAGCTGTCTATAAAACATCAGACGGCACCCACACCGGTATTGTAAATAGTCCGTACGTGAAGTCTGATATGCTCAATCTCTATCCTAATCCTGCCTCAGCAGATGTTAGTGTTAGCTATACAATCGCTCAGGAACTAAATCGTGCCCGCTTAATTATATATGACGTACTTGGCCAAGTAATTCAAACCATTCAGCTACGTGATGCCATAGGGATAAGACAAATAGACTTATCTAAATATGCTTCAGGTAGCTACTCAATAGTGTTAGAGAACAACACCCGAAAAGTATTGGCGAAACTATTAGTAAAGGAATAGTTCAATTATCAATTGATGGGTTTTGAAAGCAAAAATTTGCTCCTTATGGGCGAGTTTTTGCTTTCAAAGTCTTCGATGGTGTTTATATCGGTGCCCATTTCTATAATTAATAAAATAGAGAACCCGTCGGGAGTTCTCTATAGAATAGTTGAAATTAATTTATTTAAATTTCTAAATAGATTCGATCAGGCACAAACTTCCCGCTCTCTCATGAACTGATCGTCAAACCATCCACGGACATAAGCCTATCCATTTCTTAGGATTTAACCCATGTAGTAATTGATAGTATTAATCCTACCCCTCCAAAGTTTCCATCTCGGATCAATATGGCACATATCCAAGGAACTGAATGATTTTAGGCGCAAACTGTATCTGAGGGTCCGCTCTTCTCATTCTCCCAATTTGCTATGCAATCCTCCGAACCACCTATCACCTTAGCCACAAGGGTAAGGCGCTTTTTCTTGATATGCAATCCGATATGTGAGGTTTCATCCAATGAAGTTATTTTTGGTTTACCTGTTTTTAAGCCTACTTTCCAATAGGGCAACGCAACCATGTCCCTGTGGGTTCTATAATCATCCGGAGAAGGAATGCGTATGTGCGCCGGGTGTGGTGTAGAAATACCTTAATAACAGGATACTCAAAGTAGCGCGCCGTAGCCTTGATAGGGAGAATTGGGCGGGGTAAACAAAATGGTTGAATGACACACATA
>JAOQAO010000136.1 GCA_025963485.1 Bacteroidota bacterium
GAGACCTCTACGGGTATCAGCAACCCGAATTTCTATCACGTGTCTGACAAACTATATCCAGTGTCACCAAACCCGGCAAGCGGTAAAGTGAAGATAGGATTCACGCTGGGCAATAGTGCGATGATCGATCTGAAGCTCTATAACACAAGCGGGCAGGAGGTATCTGTACTGGCGGCCAATCAATATTATACACAGGGCCTGTATGACAAGGACCTCGACCTGAGCGGTCTGGCTGCCGGCGAGTATATACTATCGCTGCAGGTGAGGGATAAAAAGTATGAGCAGAGAATTATGGTCGCGAAATAGAATTAAAATAAATGATTTTGTAAAGGCATCCATGAGGGTGCTTTTTTTGTTTGGCGTGAAGCCTCACCCCAATAAATTTGCTTTGGCAAATTTATTCGCCCCTCTCCATTGTCATGGAGAGGGGGATAATATTCGTATCCGTCACTACTGTATAGCTTTGAGTCTTTAGCTACAGATTGCTTCTGAATTTCACTTTTATATTTTACGGGAGAAATTCATCGCAACGACGGGAATGTTTTGTTGTTATTACTCTTTGTCGTCGCGGTTTGATCTTTCGCGGTTGACTTGTTCTTTCATCATGGCCTGGACGTCACGGTTTCTTTTGACATTGCCGAGGTCTATGCCGCGGGCCAGGATGAGTTTGTTGGTGCCGTACTTATTTTTCACGGTGTCGATAGCGGAGTAGAGGCTGTTCTCTTCTTCTTTGTCATCAAATAAGGTGTACTGCGTGCCGGAATAAACCAATCCGCTGAATCGTATACCTATGAGCCTGACGGGGCGGCCTTTCTCATATGACTGGTGAAATAGTTCCGTGGCTTTTTCTATTAAGTATTTGGAAGAAAGAGAATAGTCTACTGTATGCTGGCGCGAGGTAGTGATGAATCCTTCGTAGCGTATCTTGACCGTGATACAGGAGGTGAGGCGGTTTAGTTTGCGCAGGTCATAGGATAGCTTCTCTGTGAGGACGAATAGGGCAGATAGTAAAAACTCTACATCGGTCGTATCTGTATCAAACGTGCGCTCGACAGAGATCGATTTTTCCTCCCGATAGTTGGCGACAGGAGAGTCACTATGGCCACGCGAACGATTCCACAATGAGGTGCCAGTTTTGCTAAAGATATTGATGAGGTTCTCAATGGGCATCTGGCGCAGGTCGTAGATAGTACGAATGCCCATTTTGTTTAGCGTCTCTTCGAGCTTCTCTCCGACGAAAGGAATTTTGCCGACAGGCTTGGGATCGAGGAACTCTTGTTCTTTACCACGCTCGATCATCAGCTGACCGTTGGGCTTGGCATCGTTGGTTGCCATTTTGGCCAGCATCTTATTGATGGATAAACCAAATGAAATAGGAAGGCCTGTTTCTTTAATTATTTTTTCACGCAAGCCCGTGCTCCATTTGTAAGCCCCAAAGTATTTGTCCATGCCAGTGAGATCGACATAAAATTCATCTACGGAGGCTTTCTCAAAAAGAGGTGCAGAATCGGCGATGATCTCTGTGACTATACGGGAATATTTGGAATAGGCCGCATGATCTCCGGGGAGAAAAATACCATGAGGACAAAGCTTGTGAGCCTGGCCGCCGGGCATAGCCGAGTGTACACCGAACTGACGTGCCTCATAGCTACAGGATGATACCACGCCGCGGGCACCTACTCCACCGACTATAACGGGTTTACCATTCAGCGAAGGATCTTTGAGGCGTTCTACCGAAACGAAGAACGAATCGAGATCCATATGCAAAATACTGCGGCTATTATCCGTCATTTTATAGTTATTGCGATTAAAATTAGCATTTTATTACTAAAAATATTAGTTTTGAGGAAAATATAAAGTATGGATTTCATACACACGAACATTAAATTTCTGCGCAAGCAGAAAGGATGGACTCAGGAGCAGCTGGCGACAGAGCTCAATATCAAGCGCTCACTCATAGGGAGCTATGAGGAAGGCCGCGCCAAGCCCAACTATGAGGTGCTGGCGGATGTCGCCAGATCGTTTAAGCATACGATAGATCACCTGATCACGAAAGACCTGAGGCTGACGGAGAAGGTGCCCCTATTCTCATCAGAGCAGATGGACGCTGCGAGCAAGAATCTGCGCGTACTCGCTATCACAGTAGATAAAGAAGACAAAGAAAATATCGAGATGGTACCGGTGAAAGCGGCAGCTGGTTATCTTAATGGATATTCAGATCCGACATTCATCAAGGAGTTAAACAGGTTCAGATTACCGTTTCTGCCGGCGGGTACCTATCGTGCCTTTGAGATCAAGGGAGACTCCATGCTACCCATGCTACCGGGCGCTATAGTAGTAGGAGAGTATGTAGACAACTGGCGCAATATCAAAGACGGCCTGACCTATATCGTACTGTCAAAAAATGAGGGCATCGTGTATAAGCGTGTGTTTAATCAGGTGGAAGATAACGGCTCGCTCGTGCTGCGTTCGGATAATACTGCTTATCCGGTGTACTCTATCAAAATGGATGAGGTACTCGAAGTGTGGAAGGCCGTGCTCAACATCAGCCATATGAATAAAGGCAATGACCTCTCCTATCAGAATATCCTGCACCTGATGCAAGAGATCAAGAAGGACGTGGACGAGCTGAAGGGTAATTGATTTCGGATGTCGGATTTTTGATTTCGGAATTGAATACATTTCCCGTTTATCCGCAGAAAAAGAAGGAAGAGAGCAAAGATGAATTATACATGTTATATAGAGTCGCCGGTGGGGCTGATAGAGATATCGGGTGATGATGAATTTGTGAACTCAGTGCTGTTTGTTGATCGTGCAATAAAAGAAGAAAGCGAAGTGCTGTCTGATGCAGTAAAAGAATGCAAGCAGCAATTGTCAGAATATTTTGAAGGGAAGAGAAAATCATTTGAGCTGTCTTTGTCTCAAACGGGCACTGACTTTCAGCAGAAAGTATGGGGCCAGCTGATGACCATTCCTTTCGGTAAGACGGTGTCATATATGCAGATGGCCAAGGCGCTTGGTGATCCGAAGTGTATCAGGGCTGCGGGCACGGCTAATGGCAAAAATCAGCTCGCTATCATCGTGCCCTGTCACAGGGTTGTCGGTTCCAACGGAATGCTCGTGGGCTATGCAGGAGGCCTCAATAGAAAGAGGTGGCTGCTGGACTTTGAGGCGAGGATGTCAGGGGCGTTGACGCTGGGATTGTGACATAAAAAAAGGGATACCTGAGCATCCCTTTTATGAATAATTTTATTGAGCTTTTATTCTGCTTTAGTAAATTTCCTTGTGGCGATCACTTTGCCATTCTCAGAGATACGGGCTATGTAGAGTCCAGTTTCCAGAGATGAAAGGTCAAGATCTTTTTCCCTGCTCACAGCCTGGCTGTATACTTTGCTGCCAATCAAATTGTATATATCTATCTGTCCATTGCTGAATGAAGATGGAATGGACAGATGGGCATCATTCCTGACAGGATTTGGATAGAAGCTGATCTGCGATGCATCTATGTCTTTGACCCCTGTACAAGTTGTCTGCACTTTATATAACCAGGTTAGATTGGTCGTCGTGTTAGCACTATCATTGCTGGCCCATGTATGCACCCTGAATGTGGCATCGGCGGACGTGCAATTAGGTATAAAATCGAATTTCATGATACCCGGCTGCTGAGGTAATAGAGTATACCTCAAGACCGATCCGACCTGATTTGAAGCATAGCACAAATTGGGATCGCAGATACTCCATGAAGCATTATGGTCGAAGGTATTGAGCGTCACTTTCCAATTCATCTGCAATGTATCGGTATTGGAACTATTCCGTAAGTTAAATATCTGTATGACATGACCTGCAGCTGATGTAATGGTCGTATCTACCCGGAGCGTATCGCTGGCACTGACCAGAATCGTGGACTGTGACCTAACGGTACCGATGAGGACGAAAAGGCACGTAGCAGCAAGTAATTTTTTAAGCATTCCTGAATATTTTGTTAAGTAAAAGTAACGCTTTTTTCTTTTACCAAAAAGTATTTACTTTACAATCCGTTATTTATTTTTTTTACAATCATAAACTAAGCAATGAAAAAGCTATTTACTCTATTATGCGCTGTAGTGCTGGTGTCTGAGGTTTTTGCCCAGACCTGGGACTTTACTGCCGCTACGTCTTTTCCCGCCGGGTTTGTAACCTGGAAACTCGATGGCCAGACGGCTAACTCAGGCCTAAGCAATGCGGCCGCATTTAACAGTGGTGGTGGCTGGATCATCGTGGCACCTACAGGCGCTACGCACTATGCTGCTACGACATCATGGTTTACCAACCTGACTGTACCATGTGACAGATGGCTGGTAACACCACAGATCGCGGTACCAACGGGCCAGCCTAATGTGGCCCTGGTATGGTATGGATCATCCCTGGATGTCGACTATCCGGATGAGTATGAAGTGCGTATCTCTACTACAGACTCGGCCAGTACATCGTTTGGTCCAGCGGTATTGGATATCGTAGAGCCGGGTGGTTCACTGAATGTTCACGTACTGCCCCTGGCATCTTATGCAGGACAATCTATCCGCATAGCATTCAGAGATATCTCTACGAATGAGTTTGTGCTCGCTTTGACGAAAATACAGGTAGTCAATCTGCCGTCATATGACCTGTCTGTCAAGAAGGTGGAAACATATGAGCACAACTGGCTTTCTCAAGCAGCTACCCTGTCAGGTACTATCCAGAACCTGGCTATCGATACTGTAACAAGTTTCACACTGAACTATAGCGTAAATGGAGGGGCCGCGGTATCATCTACTGTGACTGCCACACTCCCTGCTATGGCCATCGGCACCTACACTATCCCCGGCTATACTGCCCCTGCAGAAGGCGTTTACAGCTTCCAGGTATGGGCAAGTAACATCAACGGCAGCCATGCTGACGAAGTGCTGAGCAATGATAGCGCAAAAACAAGCGGAATTTTCTTCTATCCTCAGGTGACAGGCCTGCACAAAAATGTACTGGTGGAAGAGTTCACCGGAGCCTGGTGCGGATATTGCACCGGCGGCGCTTTTGCGGTCCGCGATCTGGTAGCTGCTATGCCTAGCGCTATACCTGTAGCTATCCACGACCAAGCCGGACGTGGTGCTACATCTGACCTGATGCAAATAGCAGATGGTGTGACAGTAAGTAATACATTTAACACTGGCTTCCCGTCAGCTATGATAGATCGCGTATACTATATCGATCAACAAGATGTGGCTCTGGGATTCTACGGATACAAAGATGTGAACTATACCAATCTCCAACTGACAGAAAGCCAAAAGAGGATACTCCAGGCGACTCCAGCCAATGTGAGTCTCACGGACAAATCATATGATAGTACTACTCACCAACTGACAGTGACTGTCAATGCAAACTTCCTCAATAACCTGACCCAAGGCGACTACAGGCTGAACCTGTATGTAACAGAAGACTCGGTCATCACATCGGGTACGGGATATGATCAGGAAAACTACTACGCTGATCCACAAGGGTATATGTCTGGTCAAAGCGACCTGAACACGCTGCCTGCAGTAATCACTAACGACGGAACTGCCGGCAACTGGTCTCAAAACCACGTACTGAGGTCAATGTCAGGCGGCCCATGGGGCACTGCTGCGATCATACCAGCAGCTCCTGCAGCAAATGCTACCTACTCTAATACATACACTGTGAACATCGATCCACTCTGGAGAAAGAAGTTCGTATCTATCATAGGTGTAGTGGAAGAATACAATGCCAACACATCACGCCGCTATATACTCAATGCAGTAGAAGCCAAGCTGCTCGATGTGAATACTGGTATCCGTGAAACAGCTCAGCTCAATAAGCTGGGTGTCTATCCTAACCCTGCCTCTAACATGGCTGTAGTAGATATCGACATGAAGCACAATGCTATGGTGGACATATCTATCGTAAATACCCTGGGTGAGACTGTCAGCGAGCCAAACTCTATACTGCTCAATGCCGGCGAACACTCTGTGAAAATGCCTGTCGGCCATCTGGCAGACGGTCTTTACTTCGTGAAAGTAAGCATAGAAGGCAATGTAAGCACACTGCCACTCTCTATAGCTAAATAATCAACAGAAGAAATATTTGCAAATGGCCACCCCGAAAAGGGTGGCCATTTTTTTGTAATAATTTAATTGTAAGCACATTATTAATGTCTCATTCTGGGGGAAAATCCTCGCCTTCCAGGCGAAGACTTTAGTTTTGAAATTTTTAATCGGTCAAATGTATTTTTGTATTTGTAATCAGCGTCCAACTTTAGTCTGCTTCAGCCGAGAGCCAACCCACCACCTTCAAGGTGGTGGTAGTTTAGTTAGTGTCATTTATTAATTGTATGTCTTGCCATAATGATCGCTCAGTCCAAAAACTTGGAAGCGGGGAGTTAGAGTTCGCGAATAGGTATGAGGGACCAGGCAGTTGAGCTTGGCAGGTTGCGGATTAGGTAAGGCAGTAGACAACCTGCGCAAAACCTATCCATATTTATGGCATAGTCGGAAAACTTGGGGAACGGACGCCGGAGGCTCCCGAATCCACCTAAGGTAATTGGGCCGAGATGGCTTCTAAAGAGGAGCCGACTGAGTGGTCTAAGTGGAAAGCTACAGTCGAAAAACTTGCGCCTATGACCAGTGTATTATTTAAGTATTTCAGCGAGCTTTTGCTCGAGCTGATCGCCGCGCAGGTTCTTAGCTATGATCTTGCCATCTTTATCCAGCAGGAACTGGGCTGGTATACTATTGACACCGTAGAGATGTGCAGCAGCCGACTGCCAGCCCGCCAGATCGCTGACGTGATATGGCCACAAGAGCCCATCCTGTGCGATAGCACCTTTCCATTTGCCACCATCCTGATCGAGGGAGACGCTATAGATAGTAAAGCCTTTGTCCTTGAATTTATTGTATGCTGCGACTACGTTGGGGTTCTCGCGGCGGCAAGGGCCGCACCATGAGGCCCAGAAATCGATCAGGACCACTTTGCCTTTGAGTGATGAAAGTTTAATGACCTTGCCATCAGGATCAGGGAACGAGAGCTCAGGCGCGACGGCTCCTATGCCTGTAGTAGCTTCAGTATTCTGCATAGCTTGCTGAGTTTTTAGAGACTCTTCATATTTGTCATGCGCACCACGAAACTCTTTGGTGTAAGAAGACGAGGGCATTTCTTTTTCTAAACGTGCTACCATATTCTTATTCTCCTGGGGGTATTTGTCCATACGCAGGAAGCTTGTATAATAAAGTGCGACAAGAGGGTCTTTGGCTGTAGTGACCTTTGTTTTAATTGTGTTCTCCAACTGCATCCCAGTCATTTGTATCTCGTTAGCCATTTTCTGGAGGGTGTCCATTCCAACGCCGCGGTTCTGAGCCTCCTGGAGATTGTTATTCATCATCTGAATCTGCATCTGGCTCTGGCCTATGAGCTTGACAGCTTCCTGAAATTCATCATTGGCAGCCGCTCCTTTAAACTTGATCTCGGCGATATTGGCATAGTTCATTTCGACTTTATATGTCTTGTTTTCCAATAGCATGAGCCACTGGTGTGCATTGTCAATACGCAGGCGATAGAAGCCCTTCTCTGCCGTGCTCGACATGTGGAAGTCGCCAGAGGAAGAGATGACCGCAGAATCGATCATCGTGATCTGCTGGAGGTTGAGCTTCTCCAGATAAATGGTCTTGCCGCCGCCGCCTTTTATGACTCCGTCGAGTGTGTATTTACTGCCATCGCCGGCACTGTTGCAGGACGTCATGGTGATAATAAGGCTCAGGAAAAGGATGATTTTTTTCATTTGTTATATTATTATGCTAATAGGTCACTTAGTATTTTGTTTGTCAGTTTAGGGTCAGCCTTGCCCTTCGATGCCTTCATTACTTCACCTACGAATAGGCCCATCAGTCCCGATTGCCCGCCTTTGAACGAGGCGACCTTCTCAGGATATTTGGCCAGGACCTCCTCTGCGAGTTGCTTGATGAGTCCCTCATCCGAGCTTTGCAGCAGGTTCAGCCTTTCCAGGATAGCTAATGGTGCCTCCTCCGGGTTTTTCACCAGCTCCGGGAAAACCTTCTGCGAAGCTACGGCGAAATTCGTTTTCCCGCCATCTATGACAGCGATCAAATCGGCCAGAGCCTGCGGCTTTATAGGCAGTTCTGTGATCTCAAGCGCATTCTCATTGAGGTATGACTTGATCGGGCCGAGAAGCCAGTTAGAGGCGGCTTTATAATTTTTTGTGAGTTTCAGCAGGTCATTGAAATAAAATGCGGTGTCCTTATCATCCGTTATAACCCGGGCATCATACTCGGGCAAACCATAAGTACTGGTATACTCTGCTACTAGATCGCGGGAGAGTTTTGGCATTGCTGCTTTCACATCGGTGATATACTCATCCGTCACTATCACAGGCGGCAGGTCCGGCTCGGGGAAATAGCGGTAGTCATGTGCATGCTCCTTGGATCGCTGTGAGAGTGTCACGCCTTTCAACGCGTCAAAGCCGCGTGTCTCCTGCGCGAGGCGCTCTCCGCTCTCCATCATATGGACCTGGCGCTCAAATTCAAATTCTATAGCTTTCTTGACATTGCGCATGGAGTTCATATTCTTGACCTCTACGCGGGGATTGAGATGCGTGTCGCCTTTGAGGCGGATAGATATATTGGCATCGCAGCGCATGGAGCCCTCTTCCATATTGCCATCGCAAATATCAAGGTAGCGGACAAGCTTGCGCACTTCGGTTAGGTACTGGTACGCCTCATCGCTGCTCCGGATGTCCGGGCGTGAAACGATCTCTATCAGCGGTACTCCGGCACGATTGAGATCTACGAGTGTGAAATACGGATCGAGATCATGTGTGCTTTTGCCGGCATCTTCCTCCATGTGGATGCGCTCGAGTTCGACTTTCTTTTTCTCGCCTGCGCACTCAAACTCTATATAGCCATCATAGCACAGAGGAGTTTTGTCCTGCGTGATCTGGTAGCCCTTGGGCAGATCGGCGTAGAAATAGTTCTTGCGTGCGAACTGATTCTCCCTGCGGATAGAACAGTGCGTGGCGAGGCCTATCTTGACGGCGTATTCTATGGCTTTCTTATTGACGCGGGGCAGTGTGCCCGGATGGCCGAGGGAGAGCGGGCTCACCTGCGTATTGGGCGCGGCGCCGAACTCGGCTGAGTCACCGCAATACATCTTGCTAGCGGTCGAGAGCTGCGCGTGCACCTCGAGGCCTACTATTACTTCATATTTATCTAAAACTGATGACATGTTCTATATTCTAACAACTGATCAAAGTAAAGGAATTCTGTATTTCTTTTTCAATTAATGAAAAGCACCGCCGCACCTTGACCCCCAAACCCCCTGAAGGGGGCTTAAACAGCCTAGATTTACCTATTGCAATTTTGCTTTTATAGCATCCAGGGCTGCTTGCAATCCTTCTGCATTTGTACCGCCTGCACTTGCATAAAAAGGCTGGCCACCGCCGCCGCCTTTGATGAGCGCTGAGGTTTCCTTGATCCACGCACCGGCGTTCCAATTCTTTTCTTTGACGAGCTTCTCGTCTATCATGATGTGGAGGCTTGCTTTGCCATTGAGGTTTGCGCCGATGGCGAAAACATAATCGGCGGCTTCATTTTTCAGCATGTAGACGAGGTTCTTGATAGCATCATTGCTACCGAGGTCTACGATCTCTCCGATGAAGGTGATGCCGTTTATGGTTTGCTTTTTATTGAGCAATTCATTTTTGACAGTAGCAGTTTGCTTAGCGGTGAAGCTTTCGATCTCTTTCTTGAGTGTGTCATTTTCCTTCACAAGATTATCAGCAGCGAGGATGATGTTCTTTGGATTGTTCAGGATTTCCGCGACAGCGGTGAGGTCGGCGATGTTCTTATTGACATACTCCAAAGCCTTGCGTCCGGTTACTGCCTCTATACGGCGTACACCCGCAGCAGTACTGCTTTCTGAAATGATCTTAAACAAACCAATAGCGCCAGTGGCAGGTACGTGGCAGCCTCCGCAAAGTTCGCTGGAGAAGTTCTTGTCAAAAGTGATGACGCGGACAAACTCACCATACTTCTCGCCAAAGAGCGCCATAACGCCTCCGTCTATGGCCTTCTGGAAAGGCACATTGCGCTGCTCCTCGAGGTGGACGTTCTCCATGATCTTGTCATTGACGATCTTCTCCACCTGCGCGATCTCCTCTGTGGTCATCTTGGAGAAATGCGAGAAGTCGAAACGCAGATGCTCGGGATTGACGAGGGAGCCTTTCTGCTGGACGTGATTACCTAATACATGACGAAGCGCCGCCTGTAACAAGTGTGTAGCTGAGTGATTCTTTATCGTGTCGTTGCGTTTAGGTATATTGATCTTAGCGGCTATCTCAGTTTCCAATTTGGATGGAAGCTTCTTTGTATAGTGAATGATAAGGTCATTTTCTTTCTTTGTGTCGATCACTTCTATTTTTTCACCGCCGAAATCGAGTAGTCCTGTGTCTCCCACCTGTCCACCGCTCTCTGC
>JAOQAO010000165.1 GCA_025963485.1 Bacteroidota bacterium
CCTGTATGCACGCCTATCAGTTCTATGATCATCCCGGCAGAAAAAGTCACTGCGAGGAATACCGCCAGTCTGCCCTTGCTCTCCTGCTCATCACACCAGAGGATCAGCAGGAACGAAAGCAATATCGTAAACCATGTAGCCTGCTCAAACAATGGCGCATACTGCGACCTGTCTATGCCGATCAACCCGCATACATGAAACAGGATAATGATCCCTGCTGCTATTTTGTATTTATGGGATGAGTTCATCTATGATCTTTGCGGAAAGTAAACAAAGGGGGACGCCTGATCCCGGGTGGACACTGCCGCCGCAGAAGTAGAGGTTGTCAATGCTGCGGGAGAAGTTAGGGTGGCGAAGGAAAGCTGAGAACTTGTCATTGGAGCTGGCGCCATATATTGACCCCAGATAAGAGAGGGTTTTCTCCTCTATATTTTTTGGATAGTTCACCGTTTCACTGACTATCAGGGGCTCTATATCTATGCCCAGGGCACGGTTGATCTTTGCAATGATATTGCGTCGGGCCTCTGGAATGAGTGTAGTCCAATCCTGTCCGTTCTCATGTGGGACATTGATGAGTGTGAACCAGTTCTCACAGCCCTCGGGCGCATGTTTGGGCTGATATTTGGAGCTGTTGAATAAGTAAATGGTCGGATCATCCGGAACCTTGCCTTGCCTCATCTGCTCAAACTCTGCTGCATAGTCTTTGCTGAAAAACATATTGTGAAGGTCTATCTCCGGGAAGCTATGCCTGATACCCCAATAGAAAACGATCACCGAACTCGACATGGGATGTTTGAGTGTCCTGCCCGGTGCTTTCTGGTCAGGCATGAGGCGCGTGTATGTGTATACCACATCCATATTACTCACTACGATGTCTGCCGGATGCAATATGCAATTGATTAAAACGCCGGTTGCTTTTTCGTCTTTTACCTCTATCCGATCTACGAGTACATTGGTGTGAAAGACAACGCCTAGTTCAAGAGCTAGTTTATGAAGACTGCGTGTCAGATCGGGCATACCGCCGTCGAGGATATATGCGCCACGTCCATACTCGGGATGTGCTATCACGCTCAGCGTCGAAGGGGCCACATAGGGGTCTGATCCATTGTAGGTGGCATAGTGATCGAACAGCTGAACTATGCGGGGATCTTTAAATGCCTGTTCATTGACTGCGTGCAGTGTTTTATGAATACCGATATCCGTAATATTGGCTATGGCACGGAGTGTCTGGGGCGTGAGGTAGGTCTTGAGTTTGTGAAGGGACTTGTGCAGGAAAATGTCTTTGGTGCTCTCATAAATACCCTCTATGCGCTTGAGGTACTTCAGGATATGAGCCGCTGGTTCTCCTGTCTTTTCTTCGACCTCTTTGGCAAAGTCTTCTGGTTTAGCACGACTCGCGATACGCGTACCATCTTCATAGAAATAGTGGCAAACAGGGTCTACCCGATGGTATTTATAATAAGCCGTTGGATCCTTGCCGCATAGCGTAAAGACCTCGTCCAGTAATTCAGGAAACGTAAAAAGAGAAGCGCCAAAACCCCAAAAGAAGCCATCTTTCTCTATCGGTGATACTTTGCCGCCGATGTAGGGATTTTTCTCGTATACAGTGACCTCGTAGCCTCTATGCGCCATGCGCACAGCAGTAGCCAGTCCGCCGACCCCCGACCCTATTACTATAACTTTACCCTTGCGGTTCTCACTCATCGCGGTAAATGTACTAAACAAGGGCTAACAGCGAAAGTACAATAGCCAAAATGATGGAAGACTTTTATCATACACAGGGAAGTCATCCGACTATTTTCTATATTCGGAATCGTGATCTAAACCGCTGCATTATGATAGTATTCCTTTCTGCGAGTCCGACCTTACTATATCAGCACTCAACCTCTGTGTCTATATCTTGTTGTTGTAGGTGATATTCCAATCCTGGCCATTTTTTTGCTGGCAGAAATTTAATTAAAACAAAGTAAGCGGGAGCTATAATGAGAATCAAAACAAAGGAACGGGTAATGGAGGTGTCATGGTTCGATGACATGAGTGACGGAGATACCGGGTACCTGGGGGTGAGGGATGCCGGGCGGGCCAGTACTTTTGAGCATTGCCTTGAGATATTGCAAACTGCCGAGAGAAACGGCTTTAAAGGAGCCTTGCTTCCTACGGCCTATGATACAGGCCTGGATCCCCTGGCATTTGCACTGGCCGCGCAGCAATATACAAAGACCATCCATCCCATAGTGGCGCTGCGGATGGGTGAGATATACCCCACGACACTCTCCCGCCAGATAGCCACGCTGGATAAGGTTTCAAATGGACGTTTTATCATCAATGCCATATCCTCTGATTATCCGGGTCAAAAGACGTCTGCCGGAGAAAGATATGCCCGTACAGGAGAGGTGCTGGAGATACTGATACAGGGATGGGAGCGGGATGAAATAAATTTCAAAGGCAAATACTATAACATACAGCTGGATGCAGCTCCTGCTAAATGCCTATATAACAAGCGGCCGCTGATTTACTTTGGTGGTATATCTCCTGAGGCAAAGGATATCGCGGCGAGGTATGCAGATGTCTACCTGATGTGGCCTGAGACCATGGCCATGATGCGGGATACTATAGAGGAAGTCTCAGCACTGGCCGCTAAGTACGGCCGCGTCATAGACTTCGGCCTGCGTATCCACATGATAGTACGGCCCACCGAGCAGGAAGCACGTGCGTATGCCGGCAGGCTGGTGAGCAAGCTCAATGATGAGGAAGGCCTGAATATGAGAGCAAAGCATCAGGATGCCGCCTCCTACGGTGTATACCGACAGGACGAACTACGTAAGCAAGCAGATGCTGATGGTTTTATAGAACCATTGGTTTGGTCTTATGTGGGCAAGGTTTTTTCCGGCTGTGGCAGTGCCTTGGTGGGTAGTGGTACGCAGGTGATAGAGAAACTTCATGACTATATGGACATAGGATTTCGCGCTTTTATACATTCCGGGTTTCCACTGATCGAGGAGGCGGATTATTTTGGCAAACTGGTGATGCCACACTTGCCGGTGATATTGCTCAGTGAAAAATATACTGAACGGGAAAAAGCAGGATCTACGTCGGAAGGCTAAAGTAAAACGTAGCCCCGGCATTCACACGGCCCTCGGCCCAGACACGGCCATTGTGGCGCTGAATGATACGCTTGACAATAGCGAGCCCGATACCAACCCCTTCGAAATCACTTTTGGCGTGAAGCCGCTCAAAAACCCCGAAAAGTTTGCCGGCGTAGGCCATGTCAAAACCGGCACCGTTGTCACGTATAGCATATATGATCTCCGTGCCTTCCTCATATGACCAGATATTGATACAGGGCCGGTCCCGGCGGGATGAGTATTTGATCGCATTGGAAATGAGGTTGGTCATGACGTGCTCTATGAGACTGGCATCGGCGATACAGGGATGCAGTTCCTTGATGACGAATTCCGTTCGGGTAGAGGTATTTTCCGCCATCTCATATACCAGGCGATGGGCAAGCGCATTCATATCGACCTCGGTCTTTTTGACCTCCTTCCGGCCGAGGTAGGCAAGTGACAACAGATCATCGATCATGGCCGCCATGCGCTGTGTATTGTCTTTGATATTACTTATAAATCGCCTGCCCTCCTCATCGAGTTTGCTGCCATAGCTATGATCGAGCATAGTACCATATCCGTTTATGGCACGCAATGGATTCCGCAGGTCATGCGATACGGAATAGGAAAAAGACTCCATTTCGGCATAGGAGTTTCTGAGTTCAATATTTTGCTCCTCCAGTATTTTTCGCGCTGATTCTAACTCTTTGGTTCTGTGCAGTATGTCCATTTCCATCTGCTCGATACGGGATTGGTAACCGTCCGTCTGTTGTGTTTTCTGCCGGAGTATCACCAACTCGGTAGCATCGACGACACGATGGATGATAAAAGCTATGCGTTCCAGATTATCATCGCTGAAAACAGGTGAATTCATCGGGCTCCAGTAGCGTACTTCAAATTCGCCTCCTTCGGATTCAGGACGCCTGACATCATAGCGTTGTATGGTCATGGTGTCAGCCTTGCGATTCTGCAGAACCCGGTTCAGGGATGCACGGAGATTGCTTACGCCGTCGGCGTCGTGCTGGTCGGGATTGTCAGGAAATACATCAAAGAGGTGCCGGCCTACGATCTCATCACGCTGTGTCATAGTGGCTTCGGCATATGCATCGCTGACAGCCACTATATCAAAATCGGGATTTAAAATGAGATAGAGTCCCGGAGCTTTTTCAAAAAGTACCTGAAAATTAGGTGCTTCTGGTGTATTATTCTGTGGTGCCATGATATCTCCATTTATGCAGAAAACAATAAATCACCCGGTCCATAGATCCGTTCGGCCGATTGATACTAATATAATCGAAAAAGGTAAACAGGTCAAATTTCTGAGGGCAAAATGTTGTCTTCAAGAATAACTTCAACCTTTGCAAGGGAACATTATACCTGGTCATACATGAAACCCCATTTTTAAATTTGACACGGTGCTCCATCTCCGGGCTATGTCCTGCAAGGATCGTTGAACTTTGCGCCAATGTGGATAAAGCACTTGCATTTATCACTAATTCTTTCAAAGTTTGTTAGATGATTAATAAAGTAGTGGCTGGCCCGGATGAGGCCATCAGTGATATCCCGGACGGAGCTACGCTCATGCTGGGCGGCTTCGGACTCTGCGGGATTCCGGAGAACTGTATCGCAGCCCTGATCAGAAAGGGGACAAAAGACCTCACCTGTATCTCCAATAACGCCGGTGTAGATGATTTCGGTATCGGGTTAATGCTCAAGACCCGTCAGGTGCGTAAGATGATATCCTCGTATGTAGGTGAAAATGCTGAGTTCGAGCGCCAACTGCTCTCAGGTGAACTGGAAGTGGACCTCGTGCCTCAAGGTACGCTGGCCGAAAGGATCCGCGCCGGTGGAGCCGGGATACCGGCATTCTTTACTCCGACCGGGTACGGCACAGAGATAGCAGAAGGAAAGGAGCTGCGCCAGTTTGAGAATGGCAAATGGTATATCATGGAGCGCTGGCTAAAGGCTGACTTTGCCATAGTCAAGGCGTGGAAAGGGGATACTACCGGAAATCTGGTATTCAGAGGGACGGCCAGGAACTTTAACCCTATGATGGCCACCGCTGGCCGGATCACTATCGCCGAGGTAGAGGAACTCGTGGAACCGGGCCAACTCGATCCTAATCAGATACATACGCCGGGTATATTCGTGCAGCGGATATTTCAGGGCAAGAGCTATGAGAAAAGAATTGAACAAAGGACAACAACCAAGGCTTAATACCGTACAACTATTTAATCAATCATTCTAGATAAATAACAGGTCCTCAACATATTACTTGTATACACCTTGGAGGGATACAGGACGGACCAAAAACAAATCAAATGCAAAAAGTACTCGTAGACCTAAACAGAAACCTCGTACACCTAAGTGATAAATTTACAGAACTGCTGATGATGGCATATGACAAGCAAATGCGTAAGCTCATAGAGAAATTCATTTCCAAAATGAGCAAGCGATTTTTTGATGTATTTCATGCCGTAGAGCGTCTGAATCTCAGGCAGGCTGCAGGCCTCATACTGGAGATACTTGACGAAGCAGATGCAGTAATGGATGATGTAGCATGGCGTATCGCCGCCAAACCTTTTGAGAAAGTGTCTCATCTCGTTCGTGAACTGCTCCAGGTGATCCGTACACAGGTGATCTTTGTAGACCAATATGTACAGTCCCGTTTCGCTTTTTAAACAGTAGAGAGTATTCAGTAGTTAGTATTTAGATGAATACAAAGACTATTAAATACTTTCGCAATTAAATTTGGCTGTTGTCTAAATACTTAATACTAACTACTCAATACCCGAAATGGCCTTAGATAAATTTCAAATAGCCAAGCGTATAGCCCGGGAGCTCCGCGACGGCTACTACGTCAACCTTGGAATCGGTATACCCACTCTTGTCGCCAATTATATCCCCAGGGGGATGCATGTAGAATTGCAATCAGAGAATGGATTGCTGGGTATGGGGCCATTTCCCCTGGAGAGCGAGGTGGATGCCGACTATATCAATGCCGGCAAGCAAACCATCACCACGCTGCCGGGATCATCTATCTTTTCTTCTTCGGATAGCTTCGGCATGATCCGTGGCGGCCATGTGCAGCTGACCATACTCGGTGCGATGGAGGTGTCTGAGAATGGTGATATCGCCAACTGGAAAATACCCGGTAAGATGGTCAAAGGAATGGGCGGTGCCATGGACCTCGTGGCTTCTACAGATAATATAGTAGTGGCTATGATGCACACCAATAAGGAGGGCGAATCGAAACTTCTGCCCAAATGTGAGCTGCCCCTTACGGGCAAAGGCTGCGTCAGAAAGGTTTGCACCGATCTGGGTTTTTTTGAGATCAGGGACGGCGCTTTTCACCTGCTGGAACTGGCACCCGGAGTCGCTGTGGAGGAGGTACAGAAAAAGACAGCAGGTAAACTGGTCATTTCTCCGGATGTGAAGGAGATGGAATTCTAAAAGTAAAATTGATAGGCAATGTATAAAGATCATCTGCTCCAGGGCATGGAGCGCGAACTGATACTTCTCAAGCGTATGGCAGTGCTCATAGAAGAGAAAGACCTCGAGTTTCGTCCATTTGACAAGACCCGAAATACGATAGAGCTCATGCGATACCTGTCAGGCCTCGGAGCAGTGATGATGCGGTGGTATGTCGTCAATGACTGGAATAAGGAAGAATGGGAGAAGATAGCTGCCTATAGGAGCACTTTGACCATTGAGAATTTCCCGGCACGGATAGATGAGCAGATAGAAGCGATCAAAGCCTATATGAATATGATCACAGAAGATGATCTGCTCAACAAGGAAGTAGAAATGCCCAATAAAGAAAAAATGGCCCTTGGCGCGGCTATTATCAATGGGCCTGTCAAATGGCTGGCGACATATAGGATGCAGCTATTCAATCATCTCAAAATGAATGGAAGGCCTGATCTGGCGACGAAAGACGCCTGGCCCGCCATCAATGCAAGCAGTCCTGCAGCTTAAGAAATGAATGGGCCTGAACAGCCCTCTGTTAATGATTTTACTATGGAAATAAAGCATATATATTGGTTTGCGTACTTCAATGAGGATGAACCGAGCGTGCGGTACAGAGCTAAATATCCCCTTGAGCAGCTACAGAAAGAGTACAATATCAATTTCTCGATCGTATATCCGGGCTATGATATACATAGCATACTCAACTTTATTTTTGTCTTTTTTTCGGCGTTGTTTCTCAGGAGGGCAAACTCTGTGATCGTCTTCCAGAAGATCTATACCCGTGGGGTATATACCACGGCATTGAAAATTCTTTTGTTTTTTAGAAATCAGAATACACTGTATGATATCGATGATGCGGAGTATACACGGTACCCTGACGATGTCATGAGATATTTCATGAAAGGATGTACGGCGTGCTCGGCGGGCAGCCAATCTCTGATAGACTATATTTCGGAGATCAATGAGAATGTTTTCCTATTGACCTCTCCTGTGATCGATCATGGGAGAGAGAAGATCATGCAGGAAGCAATCATGACCATAGGATGGATCGGGTACTATGGTGCACATCGCGACAATCTAATAAAGCTCTTTTTCCCGGCTGTCAGCAGGATCGATTTTCCTGTCAAAGTGAAACTGTTGGGAGTGAAAAACGAAGCAGAAGAAATGGAAATAAGAGCATATTTCCGCGACAAGCCAAATGTCGTGATCGAGACGCCGAAGGAAATAGATTGGCACAATGAGCATTCTATCTATGATATTATCAGCACGTTTGATGTAGGCGTGGCGCCGCTGCTGGACACTGAGTTTAACCGTGCCAAATCTGCCTTTAAACTCAAGCAATGCCTGTCGTGTGGCGTACCCGTATTAGGCAGCAGGGTAGGAGAGAATATGAGATTTATAAGAGACGGGGCCAACGGCAATTTTTGTGATAGCGAAGATGAATATTATGACCGGCTGGTGGGGATAAAGCAGCTATCAACTGAAAACTATCGCAGGCTCAGTGCAAATGCGAAAGAAACTTTTGATGAATTCAGTATGGATCATTATTGTGATACTTTATTGTACCATTTCAAAAGCAAAACAATACCTCAGGCGAAACTCGCTCTGTGAGCTTCACTATGTTTTGAGCCGTTGGTTTACGAGACTTTCACTATATTTCCTTTCTACAAATATTGGGCTTGAAGAATTATAAGCTAGGTCTGCCGGACCTCGGATTTTCTGTTTTACTCTGGGCGCTATTGATAGCCAAGTATGGATATACCTATGGGTCGAGTGATCATGAGGAACTGCTCGTGTATGTTTTGTTTCTAAAAAACTGCGCACTGTACACGCATGACTTTTTTGTACAAAGCCTGAGCGGATCGACACCCAATGAGCGTACTGTCATGACGCACATCCTGCTGCCATTTGCCGGGCACCTCGGAGTCAGTATATTCCTGTTCCATTTTTTCAATACCATTCTGATGATGCTGGCTTTTATCAGCATAGCCGGGCGTTTTATATCCAATCGCTATGTGTCGTGGATGGCTGTTTTTATTGCCGCTTTTGTTCTTTACAACAGGGCATTGGGTGGCGTCGATACTTACTCTGCCGCCTTCCAGGCCGGCGATCTGAGTGCGATGATAGTCGCATGGGGATTTGTGTTTTTTCTGGACGGGAAGTATCTATGGACGTCTGTGATTGTAGCGATCGCGACATTCATACATGTGTTGGTAGGCTTTGACATCATGGTGGTTTTTTGCGCGGTGATGCTATGGAAGTATTTTATCGACAAAGAGATAAACCTTACTCGCTTATTGGGCTTTTTTGCCATATACCTGTGTACTGCCGGGATCTATCTTGTCCTTGTCTATCGCGCCAAGGCCAGCGGCGACGGTACTATCTCCGATCCCGAACTCTTTAATATCATGTTTGCCTTCAGGCATCCGCATCATTTTATCTTCCGCACTTTCCCATTTTATACCAAAGTGCTCTTTGTCATTTACGCTACCGGAGCATTGCTTTTCTTCAGGAAATACTCATATACTGCCTTTCAGTTTGTCGCCGTTACTATAGTGGTGCTGATCGTTTACATCATTGGTACTGATTACGGGCATTGGGTTTTCCTCGCGAGTTTTCAGTGGTATAAAAATACCCCTTGGGTCAAGCTCTTAGGTGTGATCGGGATTGTCGCCTTCGTCTATCAATACGCCCAGTCATTTCTGAATGGAGAAAACAGGATCGTCAATTCCGTGTTCACTGGCGGCGGGATCATAGCAGGGGCAATAGTTTTCTACTTCTATTTCCACGGTGATATAGCGCACGGATACAAGCAGTATAATGAAGACGAGATCAATCTTAGTGTCAGGATCAAAGACATTACTACACCTGAAGCGGTCTTCGTTCAGCCTTTTGGCATGACGGCATTAAAATTTTATGCTCAGCGTTCATCCTATATCGACTTTAAGGCTATCGCTAAAAACAAAAAGGACACGGAAGGCTGGTATCAGCGGATTCAGGAAGTCTACGGCCTGAATTATAATATGCCGGAAAAAGGCTTTCAATTGGAGCAGAAAGCTGATGAATATTTTAATGCTATGACGGAGGCCCAACTGGACAGGCTGAAATCAGAAGGGGTGACACATATGATAGCGCGTACAGAAAGATACCACGAAAGACATAAGCTGATATTGGCTGAAAACGGTTATTTTGTTTATCAATTATGATATATAATGGCTATAGCTTTTTACAATAATACTTTCGTCGAGGATTCCCTCCCGCTTCTGAATGCAGATAATCGTTCATTTCGTTATGGTGACGGACTTTTTGAGTCGATGGTCGCCTTTGATGGTACAGTGCCGTTGTTGCCATATCATTATGAGCGCTTGCAAAGGTCATGCGAGATACTGATGATGCACGTACCGTCTTATGTCAATTTTGATTGGTTTAAAGCTACTGTATCAGACCTGCTGGTGCGCAACCGTACCACCAATGCGCGCATAAGAGTGCAGGTGACCCGGGCTGACGGGGGGCTATATATGCCTGTCACCAATTCAGTCGATCTGCTGATCACCTGCGTACAGATACCGGGTAATATTTTTGAGTGGAGCTCTATAAATGCTACGTTTTCTCCGTATAGGGTAGATACCGGGGTACTCTCAAATCTGAAAACGACCAGCAAGATCCAGTATGTGATGTCTGCCCTCCATGCGGATAAAGTAGGAGCGAAGGAGTCGTTTTTATTCAACACCAAAGGTACCCTCGCTGAGGCGATACAGTCCAACGCTTTCCTGATCAAAAACGACATCATCATGACACCGGCGCTGACTAACGGCGGAGTGAATGGTGTCATGCGCAGGTATGTGATAGGGCAGCTGGAGAAAACATATAAGGTAGTACAGTCTGACGTACTGATGAGCGATATAGATGAGGCGGATGAAATATTTCTCACAAATGCTGTGCGTGGTGTACAATCTGTGGCAGTCGTAGGCAGCGTTGTATATTCTGATAGCCAGACCAGGGAGATATTTAAAACCATCAACGAAAGTATAAGGCAACTGGTCGTGGTAAAGGCATAAAAGGAGGAAAAGTAATATTGTTTTATGAGTATGAGTGAGTCAGAACCTATAGCTATATGCTGGCTGCGCCGGGACCTGCGGCTCGATGATAATGCTGCGCTGTATCATGCGCTCAAAGGAGATCATAAGATAATTCCGCTCTTCATTTTTGATACTAATATCCTGGATAAGCTGCAGGATAAAACGGACAGAAGAGTACAGTTCATACATGATGAGCTGGTGTTAATACAAAAGCAGCTCAAAGAATTGGGCTCGGATATACTAGTGAAATACGGGAAACCGAAAGACGTATGGAATGAGCTGATCGCCGATTATAATATTGCAGCAGTTTATATCAATCACGATTTTGAGCCTTACGCAAGGGACAGAGATGGAAAATTGTCTGCGTTTCTCGCCAGGAAGGATATCAGTCTTCATACCTACAAGGACCATGTGATCTTCGAAAAGGATGAAGTAACTAAGGATGATGGCCTGCCATATACAGTCTATACTCCCTATAGCCGCAAGTGGAAAGAAAAGCTCAAACCGTTTTACTACAAACCTTATCCTAACTCTGAATACTTTGCTAATTTCTATAAAGTCAATGAACAGCAAAACTTGCCATCACTGGAAGATATAGGCTTCCAAAGAACGGATTTCGTATTCCCGCCAAAGACGGTCAAGTCGGATACAGTCAAGATGTACGCCAGTAACAGGGATTTCCCGGCTATCCAGGGCACTACACACCTTGGGATTCATCTGCGATTTGGCACCTTGAGTGTGCGCAGGTTATTGGCATATGCTCTGGACAAAAATCAAACATTCGTCAAGGAACTTATCTGGCGGGATTTCTACCAGCAGATATTGTGGCATTTTCCTCATGTGGCTAATGAGGCCTTTAAAAAAGACTACAACTTCATAGAATGGCAGAATGATGAAGAACTATTTAAGAACTGGTGCCAAGGCAAGACCGGATATCCGCTCGTAGATGCAGGCATGCGCGAACTCAATGCTACCGGCTTTATGCATAACCGGGTACGCATGGTGACCGCAAGTTTCCTCGCCAAGCATCTGCTCATAGACTGGCGATGGGGAGAAGCATATTTTGCGGAGAAGTTACTTGACTTTGATCTGGCTGCAAATAATGGCGGATGGCAATGGTCAGCCGGGTGCGGCACTGATGCTGCGCCCTATTTCAGGGTATTTAGCCCACAGGCGCAGATGCTCAAATTTGATCCGGACCTCATATATGTGCGAAAATGGGTACCTGAATATGGAACTTCCGCTTATCCAAAACCTATCGTGGACCATGATTTCGCCAGGAAGAGATGTCTGGAAGTGTATAAGAAAGCGGTGGGAAAGGAAGATTAAATTTGGATAAATCATTTTTTAGGCGCTCTGCGCCCATCGCGTATACCTAGGATGGTGATCTCATTTCCCCGAACTTTATAGTATAGTTGAAAATTAAGAATTATCCTCACGTACACATTTGCATGTTCTGTCTTTCTACCCAAATAAGGATATTCCTTAAGAACATTAATAGTATCATTGATGTATCGATCTAATTTTTCGCTATAAGCATAAGATTGATTATGCTGATTCCAATATTCAAAAATCGCTTTTCTCTGAGATTGGGCTCTTTGCGACCAACCTACTTTCCAAGCCATTTTTGTATCTCTTTATTGGCTTCTTCCTCACTGAGCACATTGCCTGCTTCGATATCTGCTTCTGCTTCTTTGACCATTGTGAGTTCCTCTTCATCAAGAATGTAAAGGTCGTCATTGTGCAATGTAATCAGTCGCAGAGCATCTTTCAATAGTTCTTCATCCTCAATTTCTGTGAGCTTTGCAATAATTTCTGCTTTCAATTCTGCTGTAGACATATTGTATTTTCTTCCCTCTAATTTAATGAATAAATCCTACTTAAGAAAATCACATCTTATCCCACTGATTCACCAATTCGATAAGGGCCGTCTTCGTATTATCCAGCGCCTTTTGATCCACATTACCGATCACATCCAGACGTGTGTGATAGGTGGGGTCCAGCTTTTTCATATTCATACCGATGATGCTTAGCGATGGTATATTCTTCTGCTGGAATGGAATGGCATCCGTACCACCCATAGGCAGGGAACCGGTTTTGAACGGGATATTACAATCCTTAAACGCCTTTTGTGTTTTGCCGATCAGGAATTTATCAAAGTCGACCCAACTCATGATCTCGCCGGTGACGATAGATATCTCGTTCGGATCCCGGACACTATCTATGTTTACTAAATGCGCATTCTCTTCTCTGAGCTTGCTGAGGTGGTCTGCGACATAAGCTGTTGATCCGCGGAGGCCCTTTTCTTCAGAGCCAAAGCTGATAAACCGCAAACGGGTGTTTTGGAGGGTTGATTTGCCTTTGTGTCCCGGATCGGCGAAAGAGGAAACGACATTCCTGGAGATCATGACACCGGATAAATTGTCGCAGGCTCCCTCCAC
>JAOQAO010000019.1 GCA_025963485.1 Bacteroidota bacterium
TCACATTATGCACGCTGTCCAGCGCAATAGTGACCGGAGGGGGATTAGCGAAATTATAACAATTGCTCACAGAACATCCTAGTGCGTTAGTGACCGTGACACAGTAGTTACCCGCCCTCAAGCCATTGATCGCAGACGTATCTGCAGTCGTAGAATTCCAGGCATAATGATATACTCCCGTAGGGCTGACCTGAAGATCGATATATCCATTGCTATCCGCATGACAACTTATTTGCAGCATCACCGTACTCACATTAAATGCCGGCAGATCTATCACACTATCTGTCAGAGTCGCTGTACATCCGCTGGCATCCGTCACTATCAGGTGATATTGGCCGGGACCAAGAGACGTAGCATAAGCTGTGTTCACGAAATTACTCCAGAAGTACGTGTATCCTCCTGCACCACCACTGATCTGTGGACAGATGCTTCCGATATTCATATTACAGGAGCTATTGTAGACGGTGTCTGTAATGATTATTTGCGTTGGTTGCAGTACCAAAGCCGTATGATTGATATTGCAGTTATTAGCATCCGTGATAGTAATACTATAAGCACCAGCGGATAAATTATTCTCGCAAATTCCCGATAAAGGGAACGGTGACCATACATAAGTATATATCGGTGTGCCACCGGTCACGGTCAGGCAAATAGTCCCGTCACTAGCGCCAAAACAACTGACATCACGAACGCTATCTGTGACTGTCAGTGGTGCCGGCTCCGTGATCGTGTCGTTAAGCGCAGCTGTACATCCATTGGCATCTGTCACTGTCACCCGGTATACGCCCGCAGGAAGAGCACCGGGACAAGGCACCGTGATATTACCCGGGCTCCATACATAAGTATATGCCCCTGCACCTCCGCTGGCGCTTACACATACACCACCGTTATTCATCCCATAACATTGTACACTGGTATGAGTGGATGATAAAGCAATTGCGGGGCCTACTATCACCTCGACATAATCAGTACATCCACCGGTACTTGTCCAATACAATCTATAAGTACCGGTCACAGTAAAGCCAGTCACAGTAGTCGTGGCGGACGTGGGGTTTGTTATATTTATTGGTGCAGCACTACCGGCCCAATTGGTCCATGTTCCTGTACCACTAGCGGCCATCGTGACCGTGCTATTCAGGCACGCGAGTTGATCAGGTCCGGCATTAGGGATCGGGTCCACAGTAATAGCTACCGTGTCGCTTAGGCTACCAGTAGTCCATACAAATGAATAAATGCCTGCTTGCGTAAACCCCGATATAGTAGTAGTGGGCGATGATGGAGTATTTATTATTGTCACAGTCGGATTGCTGTTGAGTGCATTCCAGTTTCCTGTACCTATTGCGTGCATAGTTACAGTATCGTTCCCGCAGATGGTCTGATCCTGACCCGCAAAAAAGGAATACACATATATGGTCTGATAGGCGGTATCACTACAACTACCCATATTATAGATAACCTGGAAATTCATGGTAGCAGGTGGAGATACTTGTTCGGTCTGCGCATTACCTGCACCCGGATTCAGATTGACCAAAGGCGACCATTGGAAAGTGCCTCCTGATGGTGAGACATTAGCCGTCAGGAAGGCGCTTTGACCTATGATAATATTAGTATCAGGAGATGCTGTGATGGATACAGAAATCGGAGTCACACTGACCATCATAGTATCGGCGGCAATACAACCAGTTACAATATCTGTGACCTGTACCTGATAGTAATTTATTCCGTTCGATGGTGATGCTGTTGGATTCGCTGAAGTGACGGACGTCAGTCCGAAACCGGGGCTCCAGATATATGAATAAGAACCCGATCCCCCGGAGCCGGTGGGGGAACCTCCCAATACCGCAGTGTCACCTATATGGCATAGGGTCTGCGCAGGTCCGGCATCAGCCACAGGTCGTGGATGGACCGTCACCTGCATTGTATCCGTACAGCCATTATTGGTCCAGACAAAGTGATAGATACCGGGCGCATTGTAAAAATATACTGTTGCAGTTGGAGTAGCCGGAAAGCTGATCTGTACAGATGCGGGATTACCCGCTCCACCCGACCACGTGCCGGAGCCAGTTGCTGCTAAACGGATAGTATCCTGGAAACAAGCAGTGAGATCCGGTCCAGCATCAGAAGATGTACCTACTGTGACCAGTATAGTATCAACATAATAGTGTCCTGTCCATATAAGCGTATAAATACCTCCCAACGAAAAACCGGAAGCAGTAGTACGGGGGTCATTAGGATTGGCAAAAGTTACAGGTGTCGGATTTGTATTCGGAGCAGTCCATGTTCCCGGACCTACCGCCGCCATGACAGCGCTGCTATTCTGGCATATCTGCTGATCAGGGGCCGCAGCGGGTAAGAGTGCTATGCAGCCATCTGGATTGCCGGCTACACATAAAGGCATTGTATCCAGCAAAGGATTGCTTTGGATATTGTGTGACAGATAATTGGGGATACAGCTTATAGCAGTCCCTGTAAAGCTTAAGTCCGTTATATTATCAAGTTCTGGTAAACAGCTCAATTGCGGGTTTGAATCACAGTGCAGTATGTATAAATAATCCAAAGGAGGAAGCGAGAGAAGTTGGTTATGATCGCAATCTAATTCCTGAAGCGATTGTGGCAGGGAAGGCAGAGAAGACAGTTGATTATTGGAACATGAGAGATAATATAAATTATTAGGCAATGAGGGCAAACTTGTAAGTAGATTGTCTTCACAATCCAAGGAGATCAGAGAATTAGGCAAAGCCGGAATGGTGCTTAGTTGGTTTAAAAAACAATTGAGCACTTGAAGATTTGGTGGTAGGCTCGCAATGCTTGTTATCTGATTATCCTGACAATATAAATTTATAAGGCTCTCAGGCAATGGCGGCAAAAAAGTCAGCAGGCCACCTGTTGCTTGTATTGTCTGTACTTGATGAAAATACTCAATACCGGTAATATCCGAAGACCTGCTGACATCCAAAGAAGTTATTGAATTCACAGCCGCACAAGTAGTATCCAACTGATTGCCTACTATACAACCGGACAAGCCATTATAAACACTTAGATCGTTTGCAAAAGTCGGATCTATAGGTACATATTGCCCACATGCATTTAGAGCAATAAATATTGACAATAGACTGGTAAGTCGGTAGATTATTTTCATATTCTGCTTTTTAAAGTTATGTTTTCTTTTTTGACATTCTAAGACGATACAAAAGAATACATACCCCAAGCCAAAAACAAGTACATTATTATACTATTGTACGTAAAATAATTTGACTCTACTTACTTAACATACTGAATGTCAATAACAACATAAAATATAAAGTACATGGACTATATTTATGAAATAATGACAGAGTTTATCATATCATCAGCTCAGGATAGCAAATTGCTTTATGTGCTGGAAGCTTTCTCCCAGCATGACCTGAACAGGTTTCGCAAGTTCATTCACTCTCCTTATTTCAATCAACAAGAGAAACTTACTACGCTTTTCGACATGCTCCTGCCAGCGCTAAAGGATCAAACATCCGAATACCCTGACAAGGCCAAGATCTTTAAGCAACTTTTCAAAACGAAGTATAATGATGTGAAAATGCGGAGAGCATTTTCCGACCTGCTCAAACTGGCAGAAGACTTTATGGCCTATGAGAGGTTTGGTGAGCGTCATGCCCATATGCTCAGTGATACACTGCATGCGACCAATATAAGAGGCTTGTCCAAAAACTTCGAGACCAACTACAACCTTGCCAAAAATATACAATCAAAAAAACAAGATCACGATGCAGACTTTTATTTCACAGAGTTCCTCCTCGAGGTGGAGATGAATCAGCACATAGAGCTACAAAAGCAACGAACCGAAAAGAAAAACCTCGAGAATGTCCTTGACAATCTTGACTCCTTTTATTTTATCACTAAACTCCTTTATGCCTGCGCCATAGAGCATTACAGGAATATATTGAACATTGACCTTCGCGTTGTTTTGATAGATGCTATCCTGGCGCAAGCGAGTGATACAAAATATCAGTCAATCCCAAGCATCACTGCCTATACTGCCATCTATTATATGCTTCGCGAAAAGGATGGAGAGATCCATTATCAGGAGTTGAAACAATTGCTTCAAAAAGAAAAGCACCTGCCTGCCACGACAGAAAGGGACGCTTATATATTCAGCATAAATTTCTGCGTCAAGCAGATCAACAGAGGTAAACTGGATTACCTGCGCGAGGTTTTTGACCTTTATAATGTAGCCCTCGAAAAGGATTTTCTCTTTGACAGAAATGAATTGTCGCCCTGGGATTATAAAAACCTGGTGACCCTCGGCCTCCGCCTAAAGGAACAAAACTGGACAGAGAAATTTATAAAAGAATACCGGGAGAAGCTCCCCAAATCAAATCGCAGCAATGCCTACACCTTCAATCTCGCTAAATTTTATTTCTACATAAAACGATATGATGATGTTCTTAAACTGCTTCAAAAAGTAGAATACGATGATATATTCTATCTGCTGGATTCAAAAACGCTGCTTGTCAAGACCTACTATGAGATGAGCGAATACTCCGCACTTCATTCGTTGATCTCAAGTTTCAAAGCGTTGCTTCGCCGCAAAAGAAAGATATCGGACACACACAAGAAGAATTACATTAACCTGCTGAACTTCATCAACGATCTCTCCCGCGCAGACTTGCGGGATAAGAAGGAGCTACTAGAAATAAAAAAGGACTTCGATAAAACAACTCAAATAGCAGACGCCGGCTGGCTCAGGGAGAAATTTGAAGAACTCGGCGTTTGATATCATGTATTCCTCGTGGTTCCTATCTTTTGATTCTATTTTTCAAACGTGCCCGCCATCTTGTCAAATATCTCGTCGGCCTTCTCTATCATATAAGCGAAGAGCATCCAGGCCGGCAGATAGTCAAGACGTATATATCCCATCACACTCCATCTACCGCTATACTGCCATGGGCAATGGCCTGTGGTCTTGTCCAGAATAAATCCCGAAATAAACTCAATAGCAAATATCCCAAGCGCAACAATGATAATGCGCAACAAGAGATGAAATCCTCTTAAATGTTTATGTCCAAAAGGAAAGATCAATGATCCGGCTCCGTATATAAAGGTCATCCAGATATAGGTATGACCGGTCAGGCTCCAGTCGATAGGTTTGTGGTCTCTGATCGACATATATAGATTTGTGAAAGCAGTAAAGAATATCTCCGTACTAAGTCCCAGCGTAGCCCACAGATAGAAGCGAAGGATTTTTTTATACATACTATAAACTTGTATTGTCTAATATCTAACGTCTATAGTCTAATGTCTCATTATATGATCTCAAAATACCTTTTGGTCTCCCAGTCAGTCACCACACGGCTAAACTGCCTCCACTCCCACTCACGCGTCTGCGTGAAATGCTGCACAAATTTCTCCCCAAAGAGTTCTTTAGACACATCTGAGTCTCGCATAGCTACAGTAGCATCATGAAGATTTTTGGGGAAACGTCCATTTGATTCGTCGCGATAGCCATTGCCCACAGTAGCAGGCTGCTTGAGCTTTAATCCTTTCTTAATACCATATAGTCCCGCCGCGAGGCATGCAGCCATAGCGAGATATGGATTAGTATCGCTTCCCACCACCCGCGTTTCGAGACGGGTAGATTTGCTTCCTGCCGGCAGCGCACGCAGCGCCACTGTGCGATTGTCTATTGCCCATGTCACTGTAGTAGGCGCCCAAGCACCCTCGACGAGCCTCTTATATGAATTGATCGTCGGCGCTACCATCGGCAGTATATGCGGCAGGCAGTATAGCTGCCCCGCGATATAACTTTTCATCGTCTCACTCATACCTTGCTTGTCCTTTTCATTATAGAAAAGGTTCTTAGCTGACTTCATATCCCAGAGCGATTGATGGACATGCCCACTGCATCCCGGCAGGTTCTCACTGATCTTCGCCATGAATGTCGCCAGCACGCCATGCTTATAGGCGATCTCTTTTACCGCTGTTTTGAAAAGTACCGCGCGGTCTGCTGCTGTGAGGATGTCACCATAGAGCAGCGCCACTTCATAGACACCAGGACCAGTCTCCGTGTGCAGCCCTTCTATCGGCACATCAAATTTTTTCAGCTGATCAAAAAGCGCTGTGAAATAATCAGTCCTCAACGTGGAGCGTAAAATAGAGTATCCAAACATACCGGGCGTCAGCGGCTGCAGGTTCCTGAAACCCTTATCATTAGCGCTTTGCGGAGTTTCTTCAAAGTTGAACCACTCAAACTCCTGAGAAAAATATGGCTTGAATCCCGCTTTCTCTGCTTGTCCTATTACTTTCTTCAGCACCTGGCGGGGGCATACGTAGAGGGCATCATTCTTATGATCTATAAATTCCCCAAGGAAAAAAGGAACATCATTCTCCCACGGTATTTTGCGAAAGGTGCTGAGGTCTATTGTTGCCTTTGCGTCAGGATACCCTGTATGCCATCCGGTATAATCGGTATTGTCATAGGCCACATCTCCGGCATCCCATCCGAAGATCACATCGCAGAAACCAAAATTGCTGTCAGCGATCCCCAGAAATTTTTCAGTAGACACATATTTCCCACGTAGTATACCATCTATATCAGCTACGGCCAGTTTGACCTTGCCTGATGGATGATTCTTGACATAGTTCAGTATTTCTTTGACAGTCATATGATGTTGTTTAATCCAGAGATGAATGGTCACTCATGAGCGAGTGGCTGTGGTTTGAAAAGCCTAAATATAAAATAAGCAGCTAAAATAATCCCAACAAAAATCCCCGACAGCTTAAGATTATAGCCAACCACCGCTATAAACGAAACAACGGCTATCACGAGGGCAATGATCGGCGTAGCCGGAAAGAAAGGCACCCTGAATGGGCGTACCAACTCAGGTTCGGATCTGCGTAGCTTAATGATGGAAACCATTGATACAATATATAGTACCAGCGCTCCAAGAACGGACAAGGTAATGATATCATCCGTCCTGCCGGTAAGCAATGCGATTATGCCTATACATGAATTGCAGATCAAGGCAATAGCCGGTGTCTGGAATCTCTTGCTGATCTTACCCAGAAAACGCGGTGCGAATCCCACCCGGCCAAACTCAAAAGTAGCCCTGCCCGATGCAAGTATCAACCCATGAAAGGAAGCGACCAGGCCGCAAAGGCCAACGCGAATAAGTATCTTGTACAGGATATTATCAGTAGCGACCACATGGCTCATAGCAAGTGGCAGGGGAGCGTCTGATGTCTTTGTAAGGTCAGTTAAATTGGGATAAACTATATCCTCCCAGCCACTCACTCCTACCGCCGCGACAAATGTGATGATACAAAGTATGATCAACGTCACCAGCGCCCAACCAAAACCTTTTAGAATATCCTTTTGCGGATTCTTTGTTTCTTCTGCCACATTTGCCACGCCCTCGATCCCCAGGAAAAACCATATAGCAAACGGCAAAGCAGCAAAAGCTCCCGCCCAACCATTCGGAAAACTATTTTTGGTAAGATTAGCCATTTGTACGTGGGGGATGGTCACCCCAGCGAAAAGCAGTAACTCTCCTACAGCCAGTACCGTGATCACCAGTTCAAAGGTAGCGGCGGCTTTGACGCCATATATATTGAGTGCTGTAAAAAGTATATAGACACCGACTGCAGCTACTTTGATATCCAACTGAGGAAACTCGAGATGCAGATAAGTGCCTATACCAATAGCAATGGCCGGTGGTGCAAAAACGAACTCTATGATCTGCGCCAGCCCGGTCACGAAACCTATATCCCTACCCAGTGCGCGCTGTGCATAGTCAAAGGCTCCGCCTGCCTTAGGGATAGCGCATGCCAGCTCGGAATAAGAAAAGCTGAACGCGCTATACATGATAATGGTGAAAAATGTAGCGATGGCGAGACCCAATGTGCCTCCCTTTTGCAGGCCAAGGTTCCAGCCGACATACATGCCGGATATCACATATCCTACACCCAGCCCCCAGAGAAGCAATGGAGTGAGTGACTTGCTAAGACCTTGATTGTTTTCTTGCACTATGGGAAAATAGGGAATTGTAAAGACAAATTGCAAAAAGCTATTTCAAGAAGGCTGTCACATCTTTTATCCAATCCTCTTTATACCTGCGGAAATAATTTTCGTGGCGCGCGAGCAGGTAGGTTTTGAGCGTTTTTATTCCGGAGAGATTGGCATATATCTCATCGATTTCTTCCTTGCTGACTTTCTCATCACGGCCACCAGCCATGAGTAGCGTCGGGCACTTCACAGCCTTTGCATATTCTATCGGATTGTGGCCCATGGCCCAGAATCCATTTTCCACCCCGCCCCAGAAAACCAATAAACCCGCCATCGGAAAAGCCGGTATATGCATCTCGCTGAAACGGGCACAGGTAGTTTTGTACATAGACCCAAACGGACACTCTATGATGATCCCACTTGGTTCAAAATGATAGTCATTGATACTTTTCAGCACAGCTGCAGAGCCCATAGAGTTTCCAAATAGATAGATCGGGCGTTTATCTTTTGCAGCTATATAATCATAGCAGTCTTTGACATTCTGAGATTCCTTGCATCCTATTGTAGTGGCATTTCCTTCAGAACCTCCCGAACCCATAAAGTCCACGAGAAGTACATCGTACTTCATCTTAATAAACTCATTTGACCTGTCCAGGAGTTTTGATTTATCCGATCCGTATCCGTGAAAAAGTATCACAGTACCAATAGAACTATCTGTCCTGATATGCCAGCATTCTAACCTGACATTGCTCTGTATGTAGACTGTATCATACGCTTGTGTGGGATGAGAAGTATTGACAGGCCTTGGATTATTGACACCCATGATGGCCGTCTGCAATTTCTCCGAGGTAGAAAGCTTCCGGGCATCTTTGGTCTTTGTTCCCGCGTGAGAGAAGTGAGTGAACTTATACGCATGAATAGCTGCCAGAACATTCATCATAACAAATAGCGAAAGTAATATCGCTATTACCCGTTTTCCGCGTTTCCCGATTTTCATAGCCATATTTTTACTTCCATTCCTCGACTGTGTACCCTTTCTTTCTCAGCAGCGCTATTACACCCTCCTTTCCCGGCAGGTGCAGCGCACCTACAGCGACGAAAGTTGGTTGCTTTTGAATAAAGCCATCTATACGATCAGCCATTATTATATTCCTGTCCGTCACCAGTGCTTTGTAGAACTTCGCTGGCATCTGGCTTTCATCGCTGAATACGAGCAAGCTGTCCAGGTCCTGAGCGATATAATATTTCAAAAGGTCCACATCACCTCCGTTTGACTTTTTGATATCAGCGATAGTTTCAGTTAGTTGCTTCGCTTGCTCCTCATAGGATAGAGAGTGCAGCGCGGCGATCTGCTCATCTACCGTTTCTATCCCTATCTGCTTTTTCTTTAGCTTTTTCGCTTTTTTATAAAAGTACAGGTCCATCTCATCGCTCATATTGGTGGTGTCCGAGATACTCATCCCCATACTGCTCTCCTCCAGGAGGGCCGATATCAGGATCGGCTCCATCTTTTCGAAAAGTGCAAGCCCAAATCCGGTGCTCTGCTTGATCAGTGAGTCCACAAACCGATAGTCCGAATCGGGGATCAGCTGCCTGATCGTCTTGCCGTCGGTCATCATCATCGATGTGAGAACGGATGGTGACATGGCTTTGTCGGGATCGAGCTCCATGGCGTAGGCTTTGGCACCCTCGAAGGCCTTCATCACCTTCGGGCTGAAATTAAAGACCCTTTTGTCAGATACGTGCATGGTGCCATATATATATGAAGGCTGCCTGAGGTCGTGGCCGGATATCCGCCAGCATAGGGAGTGATATTGGGCAGATACACTAAAAGACACAGTTAACCCCAGCATTAGGCAAAAAGCTAATTGGAAACTGCGGGCAGATATACGTACTTTTGGGAGCTTGGCCTTGGTCATTTATCAAAAATAGGAATTAGTGTTATCAATAGACAATAAAATAGTCAGCGAGGACCTCTTGGAGGAAAACTTCGTCTGCGATCTGCATGCCTGCAAAGGTGCCTGCTGTGTCGAGGGTGACACCGGCGCCCCATTGGAAGAATCTGAACTCAAAATACTCGATGAGATATACGAGGATGTAAAACCATTTCTCATGCCGGAGGGTATAGCAGAACTGGAAAAGCGCAAATACATGTGGGAGGAAGAGGACAAAAAATGGAAGACCCCTCTCATTAAAGATGGTCCATGCGCATACGTCAACTATGACAACGGCGTGGCCGTCTGTGGAATAGAGAAAGCATTTTATGCCGGGAAGGTAGATTTCAAAAAACCTGTGTCCTGCCATTTGTATCCTGTCCGCATCACACAGTACAAATCATTTGAAGCTGTTAATTATGAAAGGTGGAGCATCTGCAAAGCGGCTTGCAAAAACGGCAACAAACTAAAAGTGCCGGTTTTCCGTTTTGTCAAAGATGCGCTGATCCGCAAATACGGTGAAGAGTTTTATAATATACTCGAGGCCTACTATGCTCAAATGAAAAAACGATAACCCACGGAAACTAATGGCGAAAAAAATTAACCTCAATAACTTCTGGCAGGTCTTCCGGATTGTGCAGATCGTATTATGGTCTACTGCTCTGCTGGTAGTATTGTTTTTCGTAGGGGTCAATGCCGGCATGCTCGGTCCTATGCCTGATCTGGAGGCGATACAAAATCCTAATAATGATGTTTCGACCACCGTTTACTCCGCCGACGGCGAAGTGCTCGGCAACTACTACAGTGAAAACAGGATCGAAGTTGGCTACGACGATCTCTCGCCATATCTTGTGAAGGGTCTTGTAGCTACTGAGGATAAACGCTTTTACGATCACTCAGGTATAGATATGAAGGGCCTGATCGCAGCGATCGTAGGGCCGCTCATCCATCGCGAACGTGGCGGTGCATCTACTATCACCCAGCAGCTGGCTAAAAACCTCTTCCACCAGAATTTTCATAAAGTAGGCCGCATACAACGCGCTAAACAAAAACTCAAAGAGTGGATTCTCTCAGCAAAGATCGAGCGCATGTTCTCTAAAGAAGAGATCATTACACTTTATTTCAATACCGTGGAGTTCGGCAATGGATCGTATGGGATCAAGACTGCAGCCTTTACCTATTATGGCAAAACACCTAAAGAACTAAAACCCAATGAGGCGGCAGTACTGGTAGGCCTGGTCAATGCACCGGGCAGATTCAATCCGAAGAAAAATCCTGAAAAGGCGGAAGAGCGTCGCAATCTGGTACTGAAAAGAATGCTGGAGGCTAACCTTATCGACAAAACAGCTTGTGATACACTTTCCCAGAAGAAGATCAAGCTGAATTTCCATAGCCCGGACTACCGGGAGGGACTGGCTACTTATCTCCGCGAAAATCTTCGCCAGGAGCTCAAAGCATGGTGTGAAAAAAACAAGAAACAGGACGGTACCAAGTACGACATCTACCGCGATGGCCTGCATGTATATACTACTATTGACTCACGTATGCAGCGCTATGCGGAAGAGGCAACGAAGGATCATTTGAAATTTCTGCAGGAGGCATACTTCAAAGAATGGCGTGGCAAAGATCCGTGGAAATTTGGCGAACGGGCTAAGCCGGACCTGCTCGAAAAAAGTATCCAGCAAAGCCAACACTATCAGGAGCTGAAAGCCCTCGGAAAATCCGATGAGGAGATCCACAAGATATTCAATACCAAAACTGAGATGACCGTTTTCTCCTATAATGGTGACAACGGCAGCTATAATAAGGATACGATGATGAGTATCACGGATTCCCTGCGGTACTATCTGCAGATCATTCAGTGCGGATTTCTGGCGGTGGATGTACATACTGGTGAGATCAAGGCATGGGTCGGCGGCCCTAACCTGAAATATTTCCAACTGGACCACGTCAAAAAATCTACGAAGCGTCAGGTGGGTTCTACCATGAAGCCGCTGCAATATGCAGTCGCTATTGAGCGCGGATATGATCCGTGCCATCAGGTAGAGTATATCCCACCGACCTGCGGCGACAATAAATGGAATCCGGCAGGCACCAACAAATGGAAAGAAGGCGACCTCGTACCCATGCAACAGGGGCTCTGGTACTCCGACAATCGTATGACCGCAAATCTCATGTGCGACTTTGGTGCCCAGGCACTGGTGGACATGGCACACAAGCTAAGGATCGAAAGTGAACTGGATGCTGTACCGTCTCTCTGCCTCGGCGTATCAGATATTTCCCTGACGGAGATGGTGGGAGCATATACTACCTTCGCCAACCTCGGTGTATACAGCAAGCCATACTACATCACCAAGATCACTGACAGAAAAGGGAATGTGCTGGCAACCTTTGGACAGGAACATGCGGAGGCTATTTCTCAGCAGGTGGCATACACTACTACAGAGATGATGAAGGGAGTAGTCAATAAAGGAACAGCAGCCTCTATCCGGCCTCATTACGGATTGGGCAATCTCACGCTCGCCGGCAAAACCGGTACAACACAAAGTAACTCTGATGCATGGTTTATGGCGATCACTCCGGACATAGTGGCTGGGTGTTGGATAGGCTTTGAGCAGCCGAGCGTTCACTTCGCTACGACGAGCACAGGACAGGGCGCTACAGCAGCGATGCCGATAGTTGGCAAGTTTCTCAGCAAGAGCTATGGCGATAATAAACTGAAGTTAAATCCAAATGCCGTCTTCCAGACACCGCGCGATAGCAGCTTTAGCGTCAACTTTGACTGCTCCGTGGTACCTGTCGATACTAATAAAAATACAACCCTTACAGATCCATAATGCAGGAAACAACACCGCAACCAAAAAAAAGTGGCAAGGGGAAACTCTATCTCATTCCTTCTTTCCTCGGAGAGGACAATAATGCGATCATACCTGATCAGGTCAGGAATACCGTGTACGCGCTCAATCATTTCATCGTCGAGAATGCCAAGACAGCGCGACGATATCTCCGCGCCATAGGTTTCAAAAAAAATTTCGATACAGAAGTGACGATCCACGAACTGGACAAACATGGAACAAACAGCTCAAAGCAAATGCTATCTGCTATATTGGCGGGGCATGATATGGGTATCATCAGCGAGGCTGGCAATCCATGCATAGCAGATCCTGGGTTTGAGATCGTGAGCTATGCTCACTCACAAAACATGCAGGTAGTGCCGTTGGTCGGGCCTAGTTCTATTTTATTGGCTTTGGTGGCGTCAGGTATGAACGGCCAGCAGTTTTCATTTCATGGATACCTGCCGATCCAGTCGATAGACAGGATCAAAAAACTGAGGCAGCTGGAAGATAGTGCGAAACGTAATCAGGGTACGCAAATATTTATGGAAACTCCATTCCGCAATGAAAGCCTGATGAAGGATGCCTTTCAACACCTGTCAGGCGATACAAAACTGTGCATCGCCTGCGACCTTACCTTACCTACGGAATATATAGCGACTAAAAAGGTATCCGACTGGCAAAAGCAAATGCCCGAACTCCACAAGCGCTACTGTATATTTTTGATTGGATAAAGACTCTACATAACCTCTCCCGCGTATTCTCCTCTTCTTACTTGTTAGATACTTTCAGATAATTGTCAAGGGCAGCAATGATCGAAGGTGAACCTTCGAGCGGTGCCATCAGATGAATATTCCACTTCGTTTCCAAAACTGCATCAGCCGTAGTCTTGCCGTACACTCCTATTTTGAGCTTGTCCTGCTCAAATCCCGGGTAACTCTGATACAAAGAATGAACCGCCGAAGGACTAAACAAGATCATCAGGTCGAATTTTTTGAAATCGATCTTTTTGAGATCGCTGGGAACTGTTTTGTACATCACCGCTTCTGCGTATGGGATATTCTGCTCGCTCATAAATGATGTGATCTCATCTTTGCTCCTCACTTCCGGTCCTATATAGAGGCACCTGGTAGTATCTTTATGCTTGAGGAGGAGGCCGCGCATTTCTTTATTGCTATTAGTATCGCTGAAGAAAACTTTGCGTTTGCGGTACTGGGTATATTTCTGGAGATAGAGTGCGATGGCCTCCGAAGTACAAAAGTATTTTGTCTCCTGGCTCATCTTGACCCTCAGTTCTTCGCAGATGCGGAAGAAGTGATCTATCGCATTGCGGCTGGTAAATATGATGCCACTATAATCATTGAGCGTGATCCTTTGCTTGCGGAATTCTTTCCCGGGTACACCTTCTACTGTGACAAATGGGGTAAACTGGAATTTGACTTTATATTTTGACTCCAGATCGAAATATGGAGATTTTATTCCTTCAGGTTGGGGTTGGGCGACTATGATGGTCTTGAGTCGCGGTTTAGCTTCAATAGTCAGAAGCTCACTATAGTTCTTTTCGTTCTTGGATTTCAATATATCTGAAAGTCTTATTGGCTTTTTTTTCTCTTCTACCGGGAGAGTGATCTTTGCTGCTGGAGCTGCCGGAGTTTTATTTATGGGAGCCGATTGTGCTTTGGGAGCCGGCTTTATTACTGCTTTGGCGGGGACTGGAGTTTTTTTTGACGATGGCTTGCCTTTACCACTTTTCAAAATAAAAGCAGTAGCACTCGGTTTAGTTGATTTCTCATCAGCCATCTTGCGACCGGAAGTGCTACTGCTGTTAGATCTTGATTGCTTGCCCGAGCTTACGCTTTTTTTTTAGGGGCAGCTTTCTTAGCGGCTTTTTTAGGAGCGGCTTTTTTCGCTGCCTTTTTAGGAGCTGCTTTTTTAGCTGCCTTCTTAGGGGCTGCTTTCTTAGCGGCTTTTTTAGGGGCAGCTTTCTTTGCTGGTGACTTTGTTGCCATGTTAAATAGCTGTTTTGGTTAACAATTTAAAAAATAGAAATATTGGTAATATTTCTCCCACACAAATGTATATTAAAAAATGATACACGCTGCTGTACATCAATTTGTATGATGTGGATAAACCTCGAATGACGATCATCACGACACCGATGCACAACACGAGCAGTGATGCGATGAAAATAAAAACAAAATATTTTTCCGATGAAGCATACAACATGAATAGTATTGGAATCATAGAAATACCAATGGTTCTAACTATCGCAGAAATATTAAACAGGTACTCATCAACGAATGAACTGATGTCAAAAATATTTCCGATGTAGCGAAGCAATGCATACTTCGCAACGAAAAAAAATGTGAATAAAAAGATGAGTATGACTATTGAAAAATTGTTCTGCAGTACAGAGTAAGGATAGAAATGAAGAATGATAAATCGCGTATACACCGATACAGCGATCACAAAAATTCCATTCATCAAAAATGAAGAGAGTGATATATCCTCTCTCGATGAGCGCACGATCTGCAAGGCAATATTTGAACTGATGAAAGACCTGAAGAGGTCGTTGAAATCATTACTGAACGCCAGTTTCAGCGTAGTGAGCACAACCAGTAATGCCACTAAAATAAAGAATACAAGGGCGTCATTTTTACCTCGTCTCTGCTGCTCTATGTCATTCCATTTTGGTTTTTCTCCGGTAGTGAGAGATGAGGTATAAGATGCAATGCCGACAGCTTTATGCACCGCATCGGTATCGATGACGATCACACGCACACTATCCGCTCCGGTGATGGAGTCTCCGTTCATTCTGACCGATGCGGTATCCTGTGCATGTATCATGCATAGTGGTAAAATCAAAAAGAGGATGGACAGGATCGTTCTCAATCAAAAGTAGTTTACGTAGCCAAAGTGAATCTTGCCGGTCTTAAATGAAATAGGATTATCCAGCTGGCGACCGAGTGCATAGGTGATGCCGAAGACGCCTACCTTGGTCTCAAACGTAGTGCCTGCGCCAAATCCGATTGGAAAATCAAAAGGCTTATTTATAAAATGTCCTGCTTCCTTCACCATTGCGGCATTGAAGAAAGCGAAAAAATAAGAATTCTTTGAGATCAAATATCTGTACTCCAGATCACCCATCGCATAGTATGGAGTGAAAATAGAGCGGTCGTCAAATCCCCTGAGTGATGTGACACCTCCGATCTGGTATTGTTCGTTTTGCAGGACGTGATCGGCAAAAAAGTATTTCCCCTCAAACATCGTCCGTATGGTCATGCGGTTATTTATCTTCCAGAACTTATCTATCATCAGCGCTATATGCATCTGAAAGGTGGTCAGCTTCACCGTGTCATACAGATAGCCGAATGTCTTTCCCTCCACATCGTCATAGAGTTGGAGTAGTGTGGTATTCTTCTTGATCGTCCGCGCACCCGCAGCTATACTGGTCTGCAGGATAAAACCTGACACCGGATTGAATTTATAGTTCAGCCGTTGAAGGTAAAGCTCTAACGCAAATTCATTCGTGCTGAGGTCAAGATTGGGTGGCAGGGTCCGGTTGATCTTTACATAGTTAGTATCGGGATCGAGTATGATACTTATCTTCTGTCGGTAGGAAGCCTTGAGATAGTTATTGCCCACCATCTGGTACTGCAGTCCGTAATCTCCATCGAGCTGGAGATATGCCGTGTCCTTTTTATAAAGTTCAAAATTAACATTCACACCGAGAGGCAGGCCTACTAGATATGGATAGATGACTTTCAAATTCAGGGTTTGAGTTTTGGGTTGCAGTTTCTGCCACTGCAGGAAGAGCTCCTCTCCCGCGCCAAAGGGAGAGACGAGATGTATCTTGACATCGCCGGTGATGAGTACCTTCTGACCCGAGCTGCCGGGCAGTACACCGATGAGGAGGTCAAACTGGCTGGCCTTCTTATCTTTCAGGTAAACATTGATGCGCGCCTTCTCTCCGCGAAACTCTACCGCATGCGGTTTGATGACCTCCGCAAATTGAAGCTCATTCAATCTCTGTGTGATACGCCTCACGGCCGACTCATTGTATACTTTGCCAGCTTTAATTCCCAGGTAGTTTTTAAGGAAGATGCCTTTCACTTTCGTCTTACCCTGTACCTGAAGCGTATCATAGCGAAAAAGCTCATGAGCCTGCAGGTATAGCCTAGCCGAAATATTTCCATCCAATACGCTAAAGCTATCCAACCGCACCTCTGCAAATGGATAACCGATATTCTCACATGACTGAATCACCTTGGCTTTGAATAACTGTGTAGCATCCGCCGGGATCACTTTCCCTTCACCCAGCTTTCGCAATCCGATGTCGGGCAGGAAGTCATCCGGCACATTCCCATTGTATATGGTCACTGTCTCAAACTTGTCACCTACATATATATAGGCGAAGGTGGTACGTCCAAGTACGACCACACTGTCGACAGAAGAGGTCAGGTATCCATGCTGCCGGAGCACACCATATATGTAGTCTATCTCTTTGCGCTGTTTGATGGAATCCGTAAAGGATGTCCGGTAAGCAAACTTCTTGGTGAAAAATGCCGGTGGCTTATCGTGGCATACCACCTCCAGCTTAAATGGTTCCTGCGCGCAGGAGCTCTTTAGCCAAAGCATAGCCAGTAAGAAAAACAGCCTTTTCATCCCTATAAAGTTAAAGATAACGCTAAAGATGAATTTAGATTTTGGGATTGGCAATAAGATTATGGATTTTTGAGCTATGGCAGGCATTTATATTCATATCCCCTTTTGCAAACAGGCTTGCCATTATTGCAACTTCTACTTCTCTACCTCACTTGCTCAGAAAGAAAATCTGGTTGGGGCCATTATCAAGGAAATAGAACTGAGCAAGGATTACCTGACTGGAGAAACAATCGAAACCATATACTTCGGCGGAGGTACTCCTTCATTACTAGAGGTGAGCGAACTAAAGGCCATTTTGGATACCATATATATGGTACATCCGAAAGTAGACTTGAAGGAATTAACACTAGAAGCAAATCCGGATGACCTGACCGCAGCAAAGATCGCTGATCTCGCTTCGCTGAAAACTATGGGACTCAACCGGCTTTCTATAGGCGTCCAATCCTTCTTTGACGCGGACCTGATATATATGAACCGGGCGCACAACTCGGGAGAAGCACAGGAAGCCATCAAACGGGCGCAAGATGCCGGCTTCTCCGATCTGACCATTGACCTCATTTATGGTACCCCCACCATGTCCGATGAAAACTGGTTAGCAAATATCCATCAGGCCTTTGCGCTTGGGATACCACATATATCTTCTTATGCCCTGACCGTAGAGGCCAAAACCAATCTGGACAGGAATATTAAAAAGGGAAAGTCACAACCGGTAGATGAGGCGCAAAGCTCGCGGCAATTTGATATACTGATGCGGGAGATGGCAGCGCATGGATATGACCAGTATGAGATCAGCAATTTCTCCCTGCCGGGAAAACATGCCATACACAACACAAACTACTGGCGTGGTCAGAAATACCTTGGGCTAGGGCCATCGGCACACTCCTTTGATGGGGCAAGCAGAAGATGGAACGTTGCGAACAATCAGATCTACATCAAAAGTATCAATGAGGGACAGGTTCCTTTTGAAGTGGAGCATCTCACTCCTGCACAACAGGCCAATGAGTACATCATGACGTCCCTGAGGACTATGTGGGGTACTGATTTGGATCAATTTCAAATTTTAAATTTCAAATTTCAAATTATAGAGGCACTAGAACAGATGGATCCGGCTCTGTATTCGAGAAATGGCAATATTATCAAACTCACGCAACAGGGTAAACACTTCGCAGACCACATCGCCTCGGACTTGTTTATAGATGAGTGACAAGTCCCTATGTCAGTTTTAACTCAAAAATTTTATCTTGGCTACGCAAATAGTCTACATGAAGAAAGTATTACTCCTG